>NZ_JBEOWS010000091.1:0-27790 GCF_040296125.1 Streptomyces sp. NPDC002265
GCCCAGGAGGGGCGCCGGGGAGAGGGCACGGCCGGCCGGCCGTACGGCTGCGACGGGTGGGCCGCGGGGGCCGGCTCCTGCGGGTGGTCCGCCAGCCGGCGCAGCAGTTCCCCGGTGCGGGCCGCGGCCTGCTCACGGTCGTAGGCGAGCAGCAGCCGGCAGTCCTGGCCGTGCGCCGGGCGCACATGGGGCAGCCAGCCCAGCCAGGCCCACTCCGCGGCGCGCTCCTCCACCGGGCGGGAGCGGTCCGCGCTGAGCAGGACGATCTCCAGGTTGTCCGGGGAGTGCAGCGCGGTGAGCTGCGCCACGACCGCGCGCGCCAGCCCGGACAGCCGGGGGCGCGGCCCGGCGAGGCCCAGCGCACCCGCCTCGCGCAGATCGGCGGTCACCGGCACCGCGGGCAGCGGACCCGAGCCGTCGGGCGCGGTCCGGTCGGTGGTGCCGAGCCGCACCGTGAGCGTCTCCGGGTGCCCCGGGCCGCGCTCCCACAGCCGGGGGCCGGGGCCCAGCGCCGTCAGCAGCAGGGCGGCCGGGTCCGGCCAGGTGTCCGGTCTGCGGGGCGACAGCGCGGACGGGGCGGTCGCCCCGCCCTGCGGCTGTGCGTCGTACACGCCGGTCCCGGCCGGGTCCGGCGTGCCGCGGCCGCCGGCCAGGCGCCGGGCCCACCCGGTCAGGCCGCCGGAACGCCTGCGCGCTCCGCCGTGGTGCGGGGCGGGGGAGAGGGGCGTGTGGAAGGGGTGCGGGGGCGCGGGGTCGGCGTCCGCGCCGGGGCCGGTCCCGGACCGGACGGCGTCCGCCGTACCGCCACCGCCGAAGCGGTCGGTGCCGGAGAGGTCGGTGCTCGAACGGTCGGTGCCGGAGGTGCCGGGGTCCGTGGTGCCGTAGCCGTCCGGCCCGGTCCGGCCGCCGTGGGTGTCGCCGCCGTCGCCCGTGCCGTGCGCCGGGCCGCCGCCCTGGACGGCGCCGTGGTTCTCGATCAGCGGGGCCCCGCCCTGCACCGGCACGGCCGGGGGTTCCACCGGGCCGTGGGCGCGGGCGCCCGGCGCGGTCCCCGAGGCGCCCCAGCTCACCGAGCCGTAGGCGTGGCCGGTGCCCGTCTCGGCGGTGTCGCCGCCGGCCGCGGTGTCCGGCGCTCCCTGGGCCTGCGCGGGCACGGCGGACCGGCCGGTGCGGCCCGCGTCCGGGGCGGCCGCGCGGTGTCCGGCCCGGTCCTGGCCGTCACCGGCGAAGGACTCGCCCCCGGTCCCGCAGGCGACCCGTACATGCCCCTCGCCGTCGGGCGTCGTCGCCACCCTCGCCCCGGGGCCCCCGGCGGGCGCCAGCCGCAGTGCCGACTCGCCTATGCGCAGCAGGGCGCCCGGCGTGAAGCGCACCGGGCGGGCGTGCACCCGGGTGCCGTCCAGGGCGGTGCCGTTGGTGGAGCCGAGGTCGGCGACCGAGACGCGGCCGTCGGGATCGAGCGTGACCGCGCAGTGCAGCCGGGAGACGTCCGGGTCGTCGAGCGGGACGTCGGCGTCGGCGGAGCGGCCGATGTTCACCGGGCCGCCGTGCAGCAGATGGACCCCGCCCGCGTCCGGGCCCGCCACCACGTGCAGCTGGGCCGGGGCGTCGTCCATCTCGGGGTGCGGCTCGGACTCGGCGGGGGCGCCCAGGGACAGCACCGCGCCGTCGATCAGCGGGGGCTCGCCCAGCGTGCAGCGCTGGGAGTCCAGCCGCTCCGCGCCGGCGTACAGCACCACGGGACCGCCCGCGGACTCCCGCGGGCGCTCGTGCGCGGAGCCGCCCGCCTCGCCGGAGACCGCCGAGGACAGCGCCGCCGCCACCGCCGCCAGGGCCGTGCCCGCGGGCGCCGTGACCAGCACGTCGCGGGCGGTGGCGCGCCCCCGCGGATCGGAGGGCGGACCCAGTGGGTCTACGACGGTCAGCCGGATCTGCATCGCCGTCAGCGGTCCCTTCTGCGCGGGCGCCCGCCGGGCGAGGACGAAACCTGCCGCGGTCCCCCACCGCGGACTTCCCCCACCCCGCACGAGCACGTCGGCCAGTACTGGGGGCATCCTCGCACTTGCCACCGACAATGCGCCCGCCACCCATCGTCAAGTGATCTTGATTGGTCGGCTCTGCCCGCAAAAGTGCCTGACCCGGACCGTGCGGGCGACCGCTTGAGATCGGTCACGTTCGCTTACGGCAACCACGGTGACCCCACCGAGCGTCTTTCCTTCGAACATGTACGGGAGCAGGTACGTAAGACCCACAGAATGACGACATCCCGGTGCCGGGCAGGGCGGCACTAGAGTGGGTCGGAACATCCGACAGTTGGGCCGGAACACCAGGCAAGCAGCAGGGAGCACATGACGTGCGGCCGGTAGGCAGCAAGTATCTGCTCGAGGAGCCGCTCGGACGCGGCGCCACGGGCACCGTCTGGCGAGCCCGCCAGCGTGAGACCGCGGGCGCCGAGGCGGCCGTGCCCGGCCAGCCCGGCGAAACCGTCGCGATCAAGGTCCTCAAGGAGGAGCTCGCGAACGACCAGGACGTCGTGACGCGGTTCCTTCGGGAGCGGTCGGTGCTGCTCCGGCTGACCCATCCGAACATCGTCCAGGTCCGCGACCTGGTCGTCGAGGGCGATCTGCTGGCGCTGGTCATGGACCTCGTCGACGGCCCCGACCTGCACCGCTACCTGCGCGAGAACGGGCCCTTCTCACCCGTCGCCGCGGCCCTGCTGACCGCCCAGATCTCGGACGCGCTCGCCGCCAGTCACGCCGACGGCGTGGTGCACCGCGACCTGAAACCGGCCAACGTCCTGCTGCGGCAGAACGGCGGCCAGATGCACCCGATGCTGACCGACTTCGGCATCGCGCGCCTCGCCGACTCACCCGGCCTCACCCGCACCCACGAGTTCGTCGGCACGCCCGCGTACGTCGCCCCGGAGTCCGCCGAGGGCCGCCCGCAGACCGCCGCCGTCGACATCTACGGCGCCGGCATCCTGCTGTACGAGCTGGTCACCGGGCGTCCGCCGTTCGGTGGCGGATCCGCGCTCGAGGTGCTGCACCAGCACCTGAGCGCCGAGCCCCGCAGGCCCTCCACGGTGCCGGACCCGCTGTGGACGGTCATCGAGCGCTGCCTGCGCAAGAACCCGGACGAACGGCCGAGCGCCGTGAACCTCGCGCACGCCCTGCGGGTCGTCGCCGAGGGCATCGGCGTGCACGCGAACTCCGCGCAGATCGCCGCCGCGGAGGCCGTCGGGTCCCTGCTGGCGCCCTCCGTGGTGCCCGGATCCGCGGACGCCACCCAGGTGCTGCCCACCGGCCAGGCGCCCGGGATGTACGACCCGAACGCCGCGACCAGCTTCCTGCCGCACACCGGGGGCCCGGCGGGCGCCGCCGACCCCACCGCCGTACTGCCGAACAGGGGCGCGGCGGACCCGACGGCCGTCATGCCGCCGGTGCCGCCGCACCAGCCCGGACAGCAGCCGGGCGGCCCGCAGGAGCCGCACCCCTGGCAGTCCCAGCTGCGGGCCGCCCGCGACCGCAACGAGCAGACGCAGGTCCAGTACCTCGACCCCGGCGAGGACCCGCTGCGGCGCCGCCCGCAGCGCCAGGCCGCGCGCCCGCAGCAGCCCGCGCCGCGCCCGGCCCGGCAGCCGCAGCAGCAGCCCCAGCAGCGGCAGCCGCAGCGCGGTCAGCAGGGGTACCAGCAGGGGTACGGGTACCAGCAGCCGCAGCAGCAGCCCCGGCAGCCGCAGCAGTACGCGCCGCCTCAGCAGCCCCGCCAGCCGCAGCGGCCCGCCCCGGAACCGCGCGAGCCCCGCCAGCGCGGCGCCAACCCGATGAAGATCCCGGGTCTGGGCTGTCTGAAGGGGTGCCTGTTCACGATCGTCATCCTGTTCGTCGCCGGATGGCTGATCTGGGAGCTGAGCCCGCTCCAGGAGTGGATCGGCACGACCCGGAGCTTCTGGGGCCAGATCGAGCACATGTACAACCAGGTGTCCGGCTGGATCGGGGATCTCGGCAACAGCGGCGCGCCGACCGGCGGCAGCGGCAACTGACGGCCCGGCCGGCCCGTCGGGTCGGCCCTCGGCCGTCTGTCTGGGGATTTGTCGACACCGGACAGGTGATTTCCGCCTCGGCGGTGAAGGTTGGCTCGCCGGACGCGTAGTTTTAGCGACAACACGCGTCCGTAGGAGCAGCCTTGGCACGGAAGATCGGCAGCCGGTACGCCGCCCACCAGATCCTGGGGCGCGGCAGCGCCGGCACGGTGTGGCTGGGCGAGGGGCCCGAGGGGCCCGTCGCCATCAAGCTGCTGCGCGAGGACCTCGCGTCCGACGAGGAACTCGTGGGCCGCTTCGTCCAGGAGCGCACGGCGCTGCTGGGCCTCGAACATCCCCATGTGGTGTCCGTGCGGGATCTCGTCGTCGACGGGAACGACCTGGCACTGGTCATGGACCTCGTCCGCGGCACGGATCTGCGCACCCGGCTGGACCGGGAACGCAGGCTGGCGCCCGAGGCGGCGGTGGCCATCGTGGCGGACGTGGCGGAGGGACTCGCGGCCGCGCACGCCGCCGGGGTCGTCCACCGGGACGTCAAGCCGGAGAACGTCCTGCTGGACATGCAGGGCCCGCTGGGGCCGGGCGGCGCGCATCCGGCGCTCCTGACGGACTTCGGGGTCGCCAAACTGATCGACTCGCCCAAGCGCACTCGCGCCACGAAGATCATCGGAACGCCGGACTATCTGGCGCCGGAGATCGTCGAGGGGCTGCCGCCGCGGGCGGCGGTGGACATCTACGCGCTCGCGACCGTGCTCTACGAGCTGCTGGCCGGGTTCACGCCCTTCGGGGGCGGGCACCCGGGCGCGGTGCTGCGCCGGCACGTGACCGAGACCGTGGTGCCGCTGCCGGGCATCCCCGACGAGCTGTGGCAGCTGATGGTGCAGTGCCTGGCGAAGGCACCGGCCTCGCGGCTGCGCGCCTCGGAGCTGGCGGCCCGGCTGCGCGAGCAGCTGCCGACGCTGGCCGGCATGCCGCCGCTCGACGTGGACGAGCCGGACGCGGAGCCGGGCGAGGCCCCCACGGACGAGGCCGGGGAGCCGTCCGCGCCCGGCGGTGAGCGCGCCGCGCGCCGGCGCGGGGCCGTACCCCTGGTGCCGGGCGCGAAGCCCGACTCCAACCGGGACACCCACACCTCGATGCGGGTGCCGGGCCCGGACGAGCTCGCGGGCGGCGCCCTGGGCACGGCGCGCGTGCCGCGGGCCGCGGGGGCGCCCCGGCCCGGATCCGCGCGCCACCGGGCCTCGGCGCGCAGACGCCGGGTGACGCTGGGGACGGCCGCGGTGGTCCTCGTGGCCGCGGTCGGGGTCGGCACCTGGTGGGCGACGGCTGGGGACGACGACGCGGGGACGCCCCAGGACTCGAAGCACTCGGCCCCGCAGACGCCGTGACCTGAGCGGTCCGGACGGGACCCGCCCCGCCCGGACCGGACCCGACCGGACAGGACCCGACCGGACCCGGCCGGACCGGTCCGCAGGGCCCCGCCCGTCGGCCGGCCCGTCCCGGCCGGGGCGGGCTCGCTCCTGCCCCGGCGCTCGTCGCCCGGCGGAGCCGTTACGCTGGATGCGTGGCAGTCGTCGATGTATCCGAAGAGCTCAAGTCCCTCTCCTCGACCATGGAGTCGATCGAGGCCGTTCTGGACCTCGACAAGCTGAGGGCAGACATCGCCGTGCTCGAGGAGCAGGCGGCCGCGCCGTCCCTGTGGGACAACCCGGACGAGGCGCAGAAGATCACCAGCAAGCTGTCCCACCTCCAGGCCGAGGTCAGGAAGGCGGAGGCGCTGCGCGGACGGATCGACGATCTCGCCGTGCTCTTCGAGATGGCCGAGGAGGAGGACGACCCGGACACCCGTACCGAGGCCGAGTCCGAGCTCGCCGCCGTCCGCAAGGCGCTGGACGAGATGGAGGTCCGTACGCTCCTGTCCGGCGAGTACGACTCCCGTGAGGCCCTCGTCAACATCCGCGCCGAGGCCGGTGGCGTCGACGCCGCCGACTTCGCGGAGAAGCTCCAGCGGATGTACCTGCGGTGGGCGGAGCAGAAGGGCTACAAGACTGAGCTCATCGAGACGTCGTACGCCGAAGAGGCCGGCATCAAGTCGACCACCTTCGCCGTGCAGGTCCCGTACGCCTACGGCACCCTCTCGGTCGAGCAGGGCACGCACCGTCTCGTGCGCATCTCCCCCTTCGACAACCAGGGGCGGCGGCAGACCTCCTTCGCGGGCGTGGAGATCCTGCCCGTCGTCGAGCAGACCGACCATATCGAGATCGACGAGTCCGAGCTGCGGGTGGACGTCTACCGGTCGTCCGGCCCCGGCGGCCAGGGCGTCAACACGACCGACTCCGCGGTCCGGTTGACCCACCTCCCCACCGGCATCGTCGTCTCCTGCCAGAACGAGCGGTCGCAGATCCAGAACAAGGCGACCGCCATGAACGTTCTCCAGGCGAAGCTGCTGGAGCGGCAGCGCCAGGAGGAGCGGGCCAGGATGGACGCCCTCAAGGACGGCGGCAGCTCCTGGGGCAACCAGATGCGTTCGTACGTGCTGCACCCGTACCAGATGGTCAAGGACCTGCGCACCGAATACGAAGTCGGCAACCCCGAGGCCGTGTTCAACGGTGAGATCGACGGCTTCCTCGAAGCCGGGATTCGCTGGCGCAAGCAGCAGGAGAAGTAACCGACGGAACGATTTGTCGACAAGGCAACTGCCGCCGAACAGGCGGCAGTTGCCTTTTCTCTGCCCCGGTGACTGGGCTTTTCGTCACACTCTCGCCCGCAGGGTCCGGCATAGGCCCCGTACGAGGACATCGCACGCGCAACGGCCTTGACGTTGCTTTGAAAAGTGGGAAGGGTAAAGCGCGGCATGCGTATCTCTGGGGCGCATGTGAACCGGGGGCGCGGCGAACTTCTCAGCCGTCCCCGTTGATCACCGCCCCCGTACGCGGCCCTCACTGACGATCGGCTACTGGGGGTAGCAATCAGATGACCAAGAAGACGCGTATCCGCTTCGCGCGGATAGCCGCCGGTGCCGTGATCGCGGCCGGTGCCTCGCTGACGGTGGCCGGCGCCGCCTCGGCCCTCGACCTCGGCGTCACCGCCGTCGGCGACGATCCCTGCGACATCGTGGTCGACCCGAGCTGCACGGGCGGCGGCGCTGACGGTGGCAATGCCGATGGTGGTAACGCTGACGGTGGCAATGCCGATGGTGGCAATGCCGATGGTGGTAACGCTGACGGTGGCAATGCCGATGGCGGCAATGCCGATGGTGGCAACGCTGACGGTGGCAATGCCGATGGCGGCAATGCCGATGGTGGCAATGCCGATGGTGGTAACGCTGACGGCGGCAACGCTGACGGTGGCAATGCCGACGGTGGCAACGCTGACGGTGGCAATGCCGATGGTGGCAATGCCGACGGTGGCTCGAACACCGACGGCGGGTCCAACGCGAACGGTGGCTCGAACACCGACGGCGGGTCCAACGCGAACGGTGGCGGCTCCGCCACCGGCGGCAACGAGAACACCGGCACCAACGGCAACGACAACTCCGCGCAGGAGGAGGGCTCCTCGGCTCTCACCGACACCTCGGAGGCGTCCAACACCGCGGCCCAGAGCAACGGTGAGCAGCTCGCCGAGACCGGTGCCGGCCAGACCGCGTTCCTGCTGATCGGTGCCGCCACGATGATCGCCGGTGGTGTCGCCTTCCGCGTGCTGCCGCGTCTCGCGGGCGGCCGTGGCGGCGCTGCCGTCTGACGGTGACCGATCCCGTACGGAACGTGCGCGCCCGTACACGGACATGAGAAAGGGCCTGGAACGAAGCCATCGTTCCAGGCCCTTCGTGCGAGCTGTGTACCGTGCCTACACGGTCTGGTGCGCGAGCAGCGCCACCGCCGCGATCAGCACCGCCAGCAGCGCGATCAGCGTCATCGGGTTCATGCCTGCGAGGAAGTTCTCCTGTTGCAGCCGCTCACGGTTCGCGCGGCACACGGGGCATCGGCCCTCGTTCACGGGCGCCGCGCAGTTCGCGCACACCAGCCGGTCGTACGTCATGCGCTCACCCTCCTCGCACCGGTTCACCTACACAACGTTCTCCGAAGCGAGAACGTTCCCCTCCCACTGTGCCAGGTTCCGCCGAATTCGGCGCGGCCCCCTTTATGCTGCCCCGACACCCGCTCCGGCAGGCCTGCCGCTGTGACGGAAAACGCCCGCACAAAAGCACACATCCAGCACGCAACCATGACCGGAGCCTGCGCTTGCGCGCCCGGGTCGCGTATGGTCACGCTCATCTACCCCCGGCGACCCGTGGTGCATCCGTGATCCGATTCGACAATGTCTCCAAGGTCTACCCCAAGCAGACCCGCCCCGCACTGAGGGATGTCTCCCTCGAGGTGGAGAAGGGCGAGTTCGTGTTCCTCGTGGGGTCCTCCGGCTCCGGGAAGTCCACCTTTCTGCGGCTGGTTCTCCGCGAGGAGCGGACCAGCCACGGCCAGGTGCACGTCCTGGGCAAGGATCTCGCACGCCTCTCCAACTGGAAGGTGCCGCAGATGCGCCGCCAGCTGGGGACGGTCTTCCAGGACTTCCGGCTGCTGCCCAACAAGACGGTGGCGGAGAACGTCGCCTTCGCGCAGGAGGTCATCGGCAAGTCGCCCGGCGAGATCCGCAAGTCCGTGCCGCAGGTGCTCGACCTGGTCGGGCTCGGCGGCAAGGAGGACCGTATGCCGGGCGAGCTGTCCGGCGGTGAGCAGCAGCGCGTGGCCATCGCGCGGGCCTTCGTGAACCGGCCCAAGCTGCTGATCGCGGACGAGCCCACCGGCAACCTCGACCCGCAGACCTCCGTCGGCATCATGAAGCTGCTCGACCGGATCAACCGGACGGGTACGACGGTGCTGATGGCGACCCACGACCAGAACATCGTGGACCAGATGCGCAAGCGCGTCATCGAGCTGGAGCAGGGCCGCCTCGTCCGCGACCAGGCACGCGGCGTCTACGGCTACCAGCACTGACCGCACCGTCCACCCCGAAAGGCCCAACCAGACGCCATGCGCGCCCAGTTCGTTCTGTCGGAGATCGGTGTAGGTCTCCGCCGCAATCTGACGATGACCTTCGCGGTCGTCGTCTCCGTCGCCCTCTCGCTCGCCCTGTTCGGCGGCTCGCTCCTCATGAGCGACCAGGTGAGCACCATGAAGGGCTACTGGTACGACAAGGTCAACGTCTCGGTCTTCCTCTGCAACAAGAGCGACGCCGAGTCCGACCCCAACTGCGCCAAGGGCGCCGTGACCTCGGACCAGAAGAAGCAGATCCTCGCCGACCTGGACAAGATGACCTCGGTCGTGCAGAAGGTCACCTACGAGTCGCAGGACGAGGCGTACAAGCACTACAAGGAGCAGTTCGGCGACTCACCGCTGGCCAGCTCCCTCACGCCGGACCAGATGCAGGAGTCGTACCGGATCAAGCTGAAGGACCCGGAGAAGTACCAGGTCATCGCGACCGCCTTCGACGGGCGTGACGGCGTGCAGTCAGTGCAGGACCAGAAGGGCATCCTGGACAACCTCTTCGGGCTGCTCAACGGCATGAACTGGGCCGCACGGGCGGTGATGGCGCTGATGCTCGTCGTCGCGCTGATGCTGATCGTCAACACCGTGCGCGTCTCGGCGTTCAGCCGCCGGCGTGAGACGGGGATCATGCGGCTCGTCGGCGCCTCCGGCTTCTACATCCAGGCGCCGTTCATCATGGAGGCGGCCGTCGCCGGACTCATCGGCGGCACGGTCGCCTGCGGATTCCTGGTGATCGCCCGGTACTTCATCATCGACCACGGTCTGGCCCTGTCGCAGAAGCTGAATCTGATCAACTTCATCGGCTGGGACGCGGTCCTCACGAAGCTCCCGCTGATCCTCGCCACGAGTCTGCTGATGCCCGCGCTTGCCGCGTTTTTCGCGCTGCGCAAGTACCTGAAGGTGTGACACATGCCAAAAGGGCCGTACGGACAACCGTCCGTACGGCCCTTTGCGTTGTCCTAGACTCACCGCCATGTCAGGTCGTGACCCGTTCTGTCAGCCCCGCCGCTTCGGCCGCGGGGCCGCCCTGACCTTGGTGTTCGCGAGCGTGCTCGCCGCCGGTGCGGCCACGGGCTCCTTCCCCGACCCCGCCCCGAAGGGCGCCGCGGGCGCGGCCGGACCGGCCGACACCGCCGGCCACCACGAGGACGTCGCCAGGGCGGCCGCCGAGGCGATGGCCGCGGGCAAGTCCCCCATGGAGGCCGCCGAGCGCGCCGTCAGCCGCAGCGGGGACCGCTGGGGCGCGGTGTACTCGCAGGGGGAGTACCAGGAGTTCGAGGAGGCCCTCGACGGCCAGTACACCGGCGTCGGCCTGTGGGCGCGGCGCGAGCGGGACGGCCGGATCGAGGTGACCAAGGTCGCCGCGGGGTCCCCGGCGTCCTCCGCCGGGATCACCAAGGGCGACCGGCTGCGCAGCGTCGACGGTGAGAAGGTCGACGGGCGTCCGGTCACCGAGGTCGTCTCCTTACTGCGCGGCGACGCCACGGACGCGGCCGCCGGCACCGAGGTCACCCTCGGTCTGGAGCGCGGCACGCACACCTGGTCCCGGACCCTGCGCCGGGCCACGCTGTCCACCGACTCCGTGACCGTGCAGAAGGCCGTGGGCGGCGTCACCGTCATCACGGTCGCCGCGTTCACCAAGGGCGTCGGCGACGACGTCCAGGCCGCGGTGCGGCAGGCCCCGGCCGGCTCCGGGATCATCCTCGACCTGCGCGGCAACTCCGGCGGCCTGGTCACCGAGGCGGTCACCGCCGCCTCCGCGTTCCTCGACGGCGGCCTCGTCGCCACGTACGACGTGAACGGCGCCGAGCGGGCCCTGCACGCCGACCCGGGCGGTGACACCACCAGACCGCTGGTCGCGCTCGTCGACGGCGGCACCATGAGCGCGGCCGAGCTGCTCACCGGGGCGCTCAAGGACCGGGGCCGGGCGGTCGTGGTGGGCTCCAGGACCTTCGGCAAGGGCTCGGTGCAGATGCCGAGCAGGCTGCCGGACGGCTCCGTCGCCGAGCTGACCGTCGGGCACTACCGCACCCCGTCGGGCCGTGGCGTGGACGGCAAGGGCATCGCACCCGACGTGGAGGCCGACAGCACGGCGCTGACCCGGGCGGAGACCGTGCTCAGCGGTCTGGGCGACACCACGTGACGTTGCGGGAATCGACTTTCCCTCCCACCCCTGTGTAGTGCGAAAATGACAAGCACTATGTCCAAGGGAATGTACGTACCGAAAGAGTCCCAGCAGAAGCAGCAGGGGACGGCCGCCAAAGCCAGGGATGGCGAGAAGGGCGGCAAGCGCAAGATCGTCGCGCAGAACAAGAAGGCCCGGCACGACTACGCGATCATCGACACCTACGAGGCGGGCCTCGTCCTGAGCGGCACCGAGGTGAAGTCGCTGCGGCAGGGCCGGGCCTCGCTGGTCGACGGCTTCGTGCAGATCGACGGGCACGAGGCGTGGCTGCACAACGCCCACATCCCCGAGTACAGCCAGGGGACCTGGACCAACCACTCGGTGCGCCGCAAGCGCAAGCTGCTGCTGCACCGCGAGGAGATCGACAAGCTGGAGGCGAAGGCCCAGGAGACCGGACACACCATCGTGCCCCTCGCCCTGTACTTCAAGGACGGCCGGGCCAAGGCCGAGATCGCGCTCGCGCGCGGCAAGAAGGAGTACGACAAGCGGCAGACGCTGCGCGAGCAGCAGGACCGCAGGGAGAGCGACCGCGCGATCGCGGCCGCCAAGCGCAAGCAGCGGGGCGCGTAGCGGGCGGGTAATGCGCCGGCAGGGAATACAGTGGCATCGGTGCGCGTTGGTCCCGTACGATGGCACTGCACCTCACAGCGGGTGCACACCCTCTCCGGAGGGCCCTCCTCGGAGGGGTTTGAAAAAACAACATGGGGATGATCGGTTTCGACAGCGGATGTTGAATCAGGGGAAGCGTGTCGAGGAAGCGGCAATGATCTCGTAAACCATATGTCGCAAAAAAATAATCGCCAACTCTAAGAGCGATTCCCAGTCCTTCGCCCTCGCTGCCTAATAAACAGTGAGTGAAGGACCCTTAATGGGTGTCAGCCCGGGAGTGTTCCCGACCCGGATCCTGGCATAATCTAGGGAACTAAACCATCTGGCCCGGTCACGGGGTCGGATGGGAAATCAAACAGTGGCTGGGCCCGTCGGCGACTTGTTCGCGTGATTGCCGGGGCCGAGAAAAGCGCAGCGAACTGCACACGGAGAAGCCCTGTTTTTGCACCGTTGGACGCGGGTTCGATTCCCGCCATCTCCACTCATCCCATGTGGACAAAGGCCCTGCCGCTCTCGAGCGGTGGGGCCTTTGTCCTGCTCGGTTGCGCACGGAGCGCACAGCTCGAACCACGCCGTCTTCCCGATGCCCCCGGCGCGAGGCTCCGTACCCCAGCCGTCCGCCGGCGCGGCCACCAGGGCCGGACCCCGCCCGGACTCGTGCTCCGGTGCGCTCTCCCGAGGCGTCGGCAGTATGCCGCGCTCCCAAGCCTGCCTGAAATCGTCGGGCCTCCGAGGCAACCGAGCCTCTGCATTCTCGCTCTTCACAGACGCCACACATGTGGTTACCGTTCGGTAAGTGCCGTCGGACTTGGGTCCGGTGGCCGCCGCGCGCTCGGTGGAGCTGACCACTCCGCTGTCGCGTACATCGATCAGCGACCGGGGGAACACCGTCGCTACGGGGAGGCTTTCGTCGTCATGCCGCGATTCCTGAAGCAACAGAGCAACGCCTGCGCCTGACTCGCGCACCGCACTTCCACCTCTTCGAGCGGGCCCCCTGGTCTGCCCTCTTCCTTCACGAAGAACATTTCCTTCACGAAGAACGGATGCTCTTTTGCGCTCCAGACCATGGTTCGTCATGTCTCCGACACGAAGAACCGGCTATCTCACGCGACTTGTGCCCTCCGTCCTCGCCCTCGCCGTGCTGGCCACGGTCGCCGGGCACCCGGAGCTGGCGCCCAACCGGGACAACGACTTCAGCCCGGTGGCCGACAGCTACGACGGCTTCGACGCCAAGGCCGCCGAGCAACTCCGCCAGGACGAGTGCCTGATGTCCGATGTGCTGCGCATGGGCGGCCCCGCCATGTACGGCGTCGCGCAGGACGGACTCAACCAGACCCCGGACAAGCTCCACACGGCGGCCGACCGGCAGTACTGGAACACCACCCCGCTCAGCACCGCGTTCCAGAAGGACCGCGACGACATCGACAAGATCGACCTGTACGGCCGGCTCCGCGAGTGGCAGAAGCCGCTGTCCGGGCTTCCCACGCCCGGTGGCTTCAAGTCCGTCGCGGACTTCAACGACCCTCCGGGCACGGCCGGGCGCGGCCAGGACTTCTTCGAGCAGGTGGGCATCACTCCGTGGCTGGGCGCGCAGTGGTGGCGGAGCGAGGGCGACTACTACAAGGATCCGACCCCGCTCGCCGATGACGCGACCCTCAAGGCGGTCAAGGACCTCGGCACCCCGCTCTACGGCAAGGACCCGGACGCGACGCTCCCGACGTGGAACCGGGACTACGAGGAACACCGGGCGTGGGACAGCCTGGTGAACTGGTCCCTGGAGCCGACCGGCGCCGACAACGCCCGCATCTTCCTCTCCTCCGGCGGCTTCCCGCGTACGGCTCCCGAGCCGGGCAGCGTCGAGTACCGCATGGCCGTGGAGGACCTGAAGACCCGGTTCGCCTCCTGCGCCTGGCGCACCCCGGCCGACCCGAACAAGGTCCTCGGCAAGGAGGTCGCGGCCGCGTCGGGCGAGTGGCAGCAGGAGATCGCCGCGCAGGCCGCTCAGCGCAACCAGATCCTCAACGCCAACCGGGACTCCACCAAGTCCCTGGCCGCCGGTGCCTCGGCGCTGGGCGAGATGCTGGGACAGTCCTGGATCGCCGACCATCTCACCCGCTGGCAGGACTACTGGTCCGCGGGCGGTGTCGGCTGGATCGGCGACAGCCCGATGATCATCCACGCGCACGGCGCCACCGACAAGTGCCTCGAAGTCGGCGGCGGCAAGAAGGACAACGGCACGCCGGTGCAGATCTACACCTGCAACGGCTCGGCCGGCCAGAAGTGGCAGATCAGCGGTGACACGCTGGTCAACGTCAACTCCGGCAAGTGCCTGGACGTGAAGGGCTCCGGTACCGCGAACGGCACGGTGCTGCAGATCTACACCTGCAACAGCAGCGCCTCCCAGAAGTGGCAGTACAACACCCACGCGACCACGCGGCTGTACAACCCCGGCACCGCCAACTGCGTCGACCTCGCGACGTACGACAACAGCCGCGACGGGCGGATGTGGGACTGCAAGGGCACCGACCCGCAGAAGTTCGACATCGCCCCTTCGGGCCACAACGGCACCGACAAGCTGGACTACCCGACCAAGGCGCAGTTCGACAAGGCGAAGAAGGGCGTCGCCGACGCGCAGGCCGAGTCGAAGAAGCAGCTCGACCTGATCAAGGCGCAGGCCGCCGCGGCGAAGAAGGCGGCGACCGACACGGACACCGCCACGAAGGCCGCCTACGCGATCGCCGACGCAGCCGGTGCCCCGCGGGGCCGCGGTCTGCTGGTCGGCCGGCAGAAGGCGCAGGTGACGAAGGCGTCGGCGGCGGCGCTGGAGGCGCTGTCGAAGGCCGGTGACACCGCGTACGCGGCGACCCGTGCCGCGGCCGGGGACAGCGAGACGATCGCGGCGCGGGCGCTGACGCAGGCCGCGCAGTCGAAGGCGGCGTTCCGTACGGCCGCCGCGCAGGAGGCCAACGCCCAGGCGAAGGCCGCCGCGGACGCGGCCGCCGTACAGGCGAAGACGGCCAGGGACGCGCGGGACACCGCGCGGGCCAAGCTCGCCGAGACGCTGAAGGCCGAGGCGGACGCGAAGGCGGCCGCGGCCACCGCGCACGCCAAGCGGCTGGCGGCGGAGGCCGAGGAGGCCACCGCGAAGGCGGAGAAGGAGACCGCCGCGGCGAAGCAGGCCGAGGCCGCTCAGCACAAGTCCAACGCCGAGGGCTACGCGAAGACCGCCGCCGATGCCAAGGGCAGGGCGGAGGCGTCCGAGGCCACGGCCCGGAGCAAGCGCCAGGACGCCGAGGGCGCGCGGGACAACGCGAAGGCCAAGCGGGACGACGCCTGGGACGCGCAGAGCAAGGCGAACGCGGCGCGTGCCAAGGCCGACGCCAAGGACGCCTATGCCGACGCGCACGACTCCGCGGACGACGCCACCGCGTCGCGGGCGGCGGCGAACGACGCGGACAAGGCCGCCGACGACGCGGAGGCGGCGGCGGGCTCGGCCCGTGCCGAGGCGGACGCGGCGACGAAGGCGGCGGCCGACGCGGACGCCGCGGCGACGCGTGCGGAGGCCGCGGCCGAGCGGGCCCGCTCCGACTCGGACGCGGCGCAGGCCGCCAAGGCGAAGGCGGACGCCGCCGTACGCACGGCGACCAGCGCGGCCGCGGACGCCATCGTGGCCTCCGAGGCCGCCGCCAGCGCCGCCCGTACGGCGGTGAAGCTGGCCGACGACGCCGAGAAGAGCGCCGCCGACGCCAGGAAGCAGGCCGACGCCTCGAAGGCGGAGGCCGCCAAGGCGGTCGCGGGTGCGGCGGACGCCGCAGGTCACGCCTACACCACCGCGCAGGCCGCGGAGGACGCGGGCGCTTCCGCCCGGCAGGTCGCCGCGCCGGCCAACGACGCGGTCCAGCTCGGCTCGCCGTATGTCACCACCGACTCGGCCGCCGGTCTGGCCGTGCTGACGGGCCAGTCGTCGAAGTCGATCGCCGAGCAGCAGCAGGCGGTCGCGGAGGCGCACGCGGCCAACGCGCAGAAGAACGCCGAGCAGGCGCAGACCCTGGCCAACGCGGCCACGGGCGACGCGAAGGCGGCGTACACGATCGCGGCCGAGGCCGCCGGACACGCGGCGGACGCCCGCAAGTCGGCGAAGGAGGCCCTGGGCTACGCGGCCGAGGCGGCGAAGGCCGCCGCGGACGCGCAACTCTCACTGGCCCGCGCGATCGACTACGACCAGCAGGCGGGCGAGGACGCGGCCGCCGCCGACAAGGCGGCCGGACGCGCCGAGGGCTACGCCAAGGACGCCCGTTCCTCCGCCGACCAGGCGGCCCAGGACGCCTCGGCCGCCCGTTCGGCAGCCGCGGCCGCCGAACAGTCGGCGAAGGACGCCCGAGCGGCGGCCGACCGAGCCGACGCCGAGGCCACCGCGGCCGAGGAGGCGGCGAAGGACGCCCAGAAGTACGCGGAGTCGGCCCAGCAGGCGGCGGACGAGGCCGAGCGGAAGGATGCGAACAAGGAGGTCTCGACCGGCTCCGGCACCGGCATCAACGGTGTCTTCTACGTCGTCGACAAGATGACGGAGACGGCACCCGCCAAGCAGCTCAACCCCTGCGACTACGTGCCCCAGGGGTGCACGGTGACGTACGAGCTGCATGTGGACATCACGGTCAGTTACTACTTCTGCGTCAACCCGGACGTTCCCGCCACCGAGGCCGGCTGCCCGAAGTCGGACACGGTCTTCCTCAAGACGGAGACGCTCAAGGACCAGACGAACAACTGGACCCACCACTTCAGCATGGGTGACATCACCCGGCTCGGCTGGCAGGCCCTCTTCGGGGAGAAGCTCGGCGCCGTCCTGTACGAGGTCGTGCTGGGGGATGCCCGCGATTGCTACCACGGCAACGGGGCCAGTTGCGCCTGGGCCGCGGCGATGTTCGTCCCGCCGTCGATGGCCACCAAGCTCGCCGAGGCGGCCAAGCTCGCCGTACGGGTGGAAGACGCCGTCAAGACGGGCGCGAAGGCCGCGGAGGTGCTCGCGGACCTGAAGAAGATCTTCGGTGAGGCGGGCGCCGCCCAGGCGATCGCCGACTCCACGAGCGCGGCGGGCATGGGGCTGCGTATCGCGCAGGCCGTGGCGGAGCGGGCCAAGATCGCCCGTGCCGCGCTGGACCCCAGGCTGCTGGAGAAGCTCAGCAACGCCGGCGTGAAGTTCGACAAGGCGAACACGATCTGGGTCATCGAGTACGCCAAGCCCGGCGTGAACCTTGCCTGGCTGGAGAAGGGCAACGTCAACGCAGGCCTGATCCACATCATCTTCCGGCACGCGGGTGAGTTCGCGACCGCCGGAGTCCGGATCGAGGACATCCCGGCCCTCGTGAGCAAGGCGCTGACCGAGGGCACCCGGGTCGGGACCCAGGGCGCCGGCCGGCCGATCTACGAGGTCGTCTTCAACGGCAAGACCCAGCGACTTGCCATCAGCGTCGGGGACAATGGATTCGTGATCGGAGCGAACCCCGTATGACCCGCGAACAACCCAGGGACCTGCTCGTGCAGGCCCGGGGCGAGCCGTCTCCGCTGTACGAGCCCGACGATCCGCAGGCGTACGACGACCTCGGAGCCTTCACGCGCAATGTCCCGCTGGACGACGACCGGCTGGATCTCCCGGCCGATCTGGCGAACGCGCTGCGCTCCTGGGCGCTGTCCCGTCCGCCGGAGGGTTTCACCTCCCGCCCGGACCTGCGCAGGCACGTCAAGCAGGGTCTTGCGGTCGCCAGGAGACTGGCCCGGCGGCTCGGGCCGTCGTGGCCGGTGCGCTTCTGGGACGAGCGCCATCGGACGGCGAAGTGGGTGTGCTGGAGCTGCGACCGCCTGCACTGGGAACGCGACAGCCACGGTGCTCCGGCGTCCCCGGTCGACCTCACGGTCGAGGGCGAGTTCCAGTACGGTCCGCTGCGCGCCGATGGATTCGGGGACTTCTTCCCCGACGATCCCGCCGCCGCGCTGGACCTGTCCGACGAACTCGTCGGCGATCTGTACGCGTGGTCCAAGAGCATCGACATCACGGTGAACCTGGACCTGCGGGACCGGGAGGAGGGCAAGTACGACGACGAGTGGGAACGGCTCTTCCACGAGGGGAAGGAACTGGCGCGACGCGTCGCCCATGAGGTCGGCCCTGACCGCAGGGTGACCTACAGCGGGCTGGCGAACGCCGCCGGAGCAGGGCCGGTGCCGATCACCTGGCAAGGGGACCGGCAGCTGTAGGCGGATGCCGGGCGCGGCCGGTGGAGAGGAGACGGTGATCACCGACCTCCGCTCCACCGGCCGCCTGTCCTCCGGCTCAGCGCAAGCTGAACGTGGACACCCGTAGCCCCTTCGACAGCACCAGGTACACGTCGGTGTGTCCCTTTGTCGTGGTCGCGAGGGCCGTCGAGACCGTCGTGTAGTCGTACGGCGACGGCGTGCCGGTGAAGTGGGCCGTGCCGGCCAGGCGGCCCGTCGGGGAGCCCAGGCGGATCTCCACCGTGCCGGGGGAACCGGCGAGCCGGGCGGTGAACCGGGAGACGCCCGAGCCCAGTTGCGTGTCCGCGAACTTCAGCCAGGCGCCGTCCGCCGGCGCCGACACCGCCGTGCCGGACGCCTTCGACTCGTCGGTCAGAGCGATGCCGGAGTAGTCGTCGAAGTTCTCCGCCCGGGTCGACGAGGACAGGTTCCGGGGCGGGATCGTCTCGCCCCTGACCTGCCGGGCGGCACGCGCGCGGATGTCGGTCGAGGACGCGCCGGCCAGGACGTCGTACGTGCCGGTCTCCACCACCCACTTGGAGCGGGTGACGTCCCAGTGCGCCAGGTCCGAGGTCCGCAGCTTCAGCTTCACCTTCCTCGTCTCGCCCGGCTTCAGCGTCACCCGGGCGAACGACTTGAGCTGCTTGAGCGGTTGCTTGTCGCGGGACGTGCGCTGGTGGACGTAGAGCTGGACCACCTCGGCGCCCGTGCGGCTGCCGGTGTTGGTGACGTTCAGCTCGTAGCCGCCGGACACCTGCTTCAGGGCGCCGTAGCGGAACGTGGTGTAGGAGAGGCCGTAGCCGAAGGGGTAGAGGGCCCGTCCCTTGAAGTACTGGTAGGTGCGGTCGGACTTGATGATGTCGTAGTCGAGGATCGACGGGAGGTCGGCGGCCGACTCGTACCAGGTCTGGGTCAGGCGGCCGGCCGGGTTCGCGTCGCCGTAGAGGAGGTCGGCCAGCGCGTCGCCGGTCTCCTGGCCCGCGTGGGAGGTCCACAGCAGGGCCGGGACCTGCTTCTGCACCGCGCCCAGCGTGGTCGGGTAGCTGTTCTCGACCACCACCACCGTCTTCGGGTTGGCCGCGCGCACCGCCTTGACCAGGGCCTCCTGGGAGGGGGCCAGGCCCAGGTCGGTGCGGTCGTGGGCCTCGCGCCCGTTGATCGCGGGCATGGAGCCGACCACCACCACGGCCGTGTCCTTGCCCCGGACGGCGGCGACCGCGTCGTCGATCCCGCTGCTCACGACGTCCTTCGTGTAGTGCGCGGCCGCGTCCTTGGACACCAGGCCGAGCGTGCCGGCCGCGTCCGTCGGTCCGAGGTAGACCGGGTTCGACCACCAGGACTCGCCGGTCTCGTAGCCCGCGTAACGCAGCAGGTACGAGCCGTCGTCCTGCCGCTCCAGCCTGAACTGCTGCTGTACGAACCAGCCGTTGGGCTGCGTCTGGTCGTTGACGAAGTTCGACCAGTTGTAGCCGACGTACTTGCCGTTGGCGGCCGAGCGCAGGGTGACGACGCCCGAGCCCCAGTCGAACAGGTCGAACTGGGCGGAGGTGCCGGAGTCCGCGGCCTCCTTCAGAGGCGCGCCGGTCTCGTCCGTGCCCGCCGTGACGTACTTCCCGGTCGCCGTGTTCTTCAGCGCGATCCGGTCGACGCCCTCGCTGGAGGCGACCGGGGTGCCCAGCTTCGCCTCGATGCCCGCCTTCGGGGTGACCGTGTAGGGCGGGGTGCCGGAGTACCAGTCGGTGTAGACGGTGTCGGCGAGCGGGCCGACCACGGCCGCGTCCGCGGACCTGTGCAGCGGCAGCGTGCCGTCGTTCTTCAGCAGCACCGCGGACTCGGTGGCGGCCTCGCGGGCCAGCGCGCGATGGGCCGGGCTGTCGATGGCGGAGGCGTCGATGGCGCCGTACCGGCCGCCGCCGGGGTCGAACTCGCCGAGCCGGACCCGGACGGCGAGCACGTGCCCGGCGGCGGTGTCGATGTCCGACTCCTTCAACAGGCCTGTGGACAGGGCCGACTTGATCGCGGCCGTGGTCGGTCCGGAGTCCGTGTCGTTGTCGGTGAAGCTGTCGATGCCGGCCGTCAGGGCCGCCGCGTCCGCCTCGGCCTGGGTGCCGTAGTACTTCTGGCTGCCCGTCAGGTTCCCGGGTGCGTAGGCGTCGGTCACGTTCAGCAGGTCCCGCGAGGTCCAGGTGCGCACGGTGTCGTCCAGGGACGGATTCGCCGTGTTCGGGCGGCCGTTGACCAAGTTGTACGAGGACATCACGCCGGTGGCCGCGTCGGCCTCGACGGCGGGCTTGAACGCCTGCTCGTCGTACTCCTTGAGTACGCGCGGACGCAGCTCGGAGGAGGTGGTGTCACGCCGGTCCTCGTTGTTGTTGGCGAGGAAGTGCTTCAGCGTGGGTGCCGTCTTGAGATGGTCCGGGTCGCCGCCGGTCAGCCCGGTGCCGTACGCCGTGGAGATCGAGCCGGTGAGGTACGGGTCCTCGCTGTAGCCCTCCTCGTTGCGTCCCCAGCGCGGATCGCGCAGCAGGTTGACCACGGGCGCCCACAGGTTCAGGCCCCAGCCGGCCGGACGCTGCTGCTGGAATCCGCGCGCCTCGTCGCCGACCGCCGAGCCGACCCGCTGCATCAGCGCGGGGTCCCAGGTCGAGGCCAGTCCGATCGCCTGCGGGAAGACGGTGGCCCTGCCCAGCCAGGCGACGCCGTGCAGCGCCTCGGTGCCGGTGCGGAAGGACTGGATGCCCAGGCGCGGGATCGCGGGCTCGTACTGGTGCAACAGGGAGATCTTCTCGTCGAGCGTCAGCCGGGACAGCAGGTCGGTGACCCGGGCGTCCACCGGGCGGCCGGGGTCGCGGAACGGGTACGCGGGGTCGTCCGCGTGGACGGGGGCGGTGGCGCCGAGACCCGCGATCAGGGCCAGGGCGACCACCAGCGTGGTTCTGCGTCTTGTCTTCGTGCCTTTCATGCCGCGGCTCCTTCGAAGGTTCGATCAGGGCCTTGCACAAGGGGGTGGCAACAGGGGGGTGGCAGCGGGGGGTGGGTTCAGGGGGTGTCGCGCGGTGCCGTGCTCGCCCGCCGGGTCAGCCGGGGCGGCAGCAGCGTGGCCTCGGGCACGGCGTCCCCGGCCAGCTTCCGCATCAGCAGTTCCACCGCCCGCTCGCCCACCTCCGCCGACGGCAGCGCGATGGACGTGACGGGCACCCGCAGGGACTCCGCGAGCTCGTCGGGACAGATCGCGGTGACGGACAGATCGCCCGGGACCCGCAGCCCGAGCTGCTCGAAGGCGTCGATCAGCGGTTCGAGGACCGCCTCGTTGTGGACGACGACCCCCGTCAGGGCGGGCTGTTCGCGCAGCAGCTGTTCCGCGAGGCGGCGGGCCGCGGCGGGCGCGGCCTCGCACGGGTGGACGGCCGAGGCCAGCCCGCCCCGGTCGGCGGCCGCGGTGAACCCCTGGACCACGCGCTGCGCGAACGCCGTCTGCCGCACGTACACCTCCGGCGGCGACCCGACCAGCGCCACCACCCGGTGCCCGAGCTGCGCCAGATGCTCCACACACAGCTCGCCCGCCGCTTTGAAGTCGAGGTCGATGCAGGTCAGCCCGTCGGCCTCGGCCGGGAAACCGATCATGACCGAGGGGCGGTCCAGGGAGCGCAGCAGGGGCAGCCGGGGGTCGTGGAGCTGGACGTCCATCAGGATCAGCGCGTCCACCAGCGCCGTGTCCGCGACCCTGCGCAGCCCCTCCTCGCCCTCCTCCTGGGTCAGCAGCAGGACGTCGTGGTCGTGGCGGCGCGCGGTGGTCACCACCGACACGGCGAACTGCATGACCACCGGCACATGGATCCCGGTGCGCAGCGGGACCACCAGCGCCAGGACGTTCGACCGGCTGCTGGCCAGCGCGCGGGCCCCGGCGTGCGGGCGGTAGCCGAGCTCGCGGATGGACGCCTCCACCCGCTGCCGGGTCTCCTCGGAGATCGGCCGCTTGCCGCTGAGCGCGTACGAGACGGTGCTGGGGGAGACCCCGGCGTGCCGGGCCACATCAGTGATCTTCACCATCAGTCCAGCTCCACCGTCAGTCCAGCTCCACCGTCAGAAATCCCACGCCGGCCGGTGCCCGTACCTCCCGCTCGCCGGCCGCCAGGCCCCACGGCGTCGAGGGGTCCTCGCACGAGGCCCGCAGGGTGTCACCCTCCCGTACGACCGTGAAGGTCACGTCACCGGCCCGCACCGTCACCCGGGCGCCGCGCCGGAGCCCGTACGCCCGCAGGGTGACCCCGTCGGCGAAGTCGTAGTCGGGCCGGTCGGCCACCGCGCCCACCGGGATCACCGCCCCCGGCCGTACCAGCAGCGGGACGCTGTCGAAGCCGTGCCGCTCGCGCACCCAGCGCGGCCCGCTCACCGTCCGCCCGGTGAGGAAGTCGGTCCAGTCGCCCTCGGGGACGTAGTAGGTGACGTCGCCCTCGTCGCTGAAGACGGGCGCGACCAGCAGGTCGGGGCCGAGCATGTACTGCCGCTCCAGATGCGCGCACCCGGGGTCGTCCGGGAATTCCAGCGCCATCGCCCGCATCACCGGCGTGCCCTCGGTGTGCGCGGTGCGGGCCGCGTCGTACAGGTAGGGCATGAGGGCGAGCTTGAGCCGGGTGAACCGGCGCAGTACGTCCACCGACTCCTCGTCGAACAGCCACGGCACCCGGTAGGAGGAGCTGCCGTGCAGTCGGCTGTGCGAGGACAGCAGGCCGAAGGCGATCCACCGTTTGAACAGCGCGGGGGACGGCGTCCCCTCGAAGCCGCCGATGTCGTGACTCCAGTATCCGAACCCGGACAGCCCGAGCGACAGCCCGCCGCGCAGCGACTCGGCCATCGACTCGTACGACGCCTCGCAGTCGCCGCCCCAGTGCACCGGGAACTGCTGGCTGCCCGCCGTGGCCGAGCGGGCGAAGACGACCGCCTCGCCCTCGCCGCGGTGTTCGCGCAGCACGTCGAAGACGGTCCGGTTGTAGAGGTACGGGTAGTAGTTGTGCATCCGCTCCGGGTCGGAGCCGTCGGACCAGGCCACGTCGACCGGGACCCGCTCGCCGAAGTCGGTCTTGAAGCAGTCGACGCCCTGGTCGAGCAGTGCCTTCAGCTTCTGCGCGTACCAGTCGCGGGCCGCCGGGCTGGTGAAGTCGACCAGCGCCATCCCCGGCTGCCACAGGTCCCACTGCCATACGCTGCCGTCGGGCCGGCGCAGCAGGTGCCCGAGCGCCCTGCCCTCCGCGAACAGCGGTGAGCGCTGGGCGATGTACGGGTTGATCCAGGCGCTGATGCGCAGCCCGCGTTCCTTCAGCCGGGCCAGCATCCCCTCCGGGTCGGGGAACACCCGCGGATCCCAACGGAAGTCGCACCAGTTGAACTCGCGCATCCAGAAGCAGTCGAAGTGGAAGACGGACAGGGGAAGTTCGCGGTCCCGCATGCCCTCGATGAACTTCGTCACCGTCTCCTCGTCGTAGGAGGTGGTGAACGACGTCGACAGCCACAGCCCGAACGACCAGGCAGGCGGCAGGGCCGGGCGCCCGGTCAGGGCCGTGTACTTGCGCAGGATGTCCTTCGGGGTCGGCCCGTAGATGACGTAGTACGTCAACTGCTGGGCCTCCACGCTGAACTGGACCCGGGACACCGCCTCCGAGCCGACCTCGAAGGACACCTTGCCCGGATGGTCGACGAAGACGCCGTAGCCCGCGTTCGTCAGATAGAACGGGACGTTCTTGTAGGCCTGTTCGGTCGCGGTGCCGCCGTCGGCGTTCCAGATGTCGACGACCTGGCCGTTCTTGACGAGCGGGCCGAACCGTTCGCCGAGGCCGTAGACGCTGGTGCCCACCCCGAGTCCCAGCTGTTCGCGCAGGTAGTGGGCGCCCGTCGCGTCCTGCATGATGCCCATGCCCTTGGGGCCGCTGCCGGTGAGCGCCCGGCCGTGGGCGAGGAAGTCGACGCGCCAGGGGCCGGTGCGGGCCACCCGCAGGGTGAGCGCGCCGGAGGTCAGGGCCGCGTGCTCGTCGTCGTGGGTGATCTGGGTGCTGAACTCCTCCTTGCACACCTCGAACCGCGGTCCGCGCGGCTGCTCGCCCTCGAAATGGGTGAGGGTGACACCGATGACGTCGGGCAGCGGCGCGTGCGCGCTGATCGTCACGACCGGTCCCTTCAGCAGGTCGCCGCGGTGGCGGATGGGCTGGGTGGGCGCGTGGATCTCCAGCGTGTCTCCCCCGGAGGGGGTACCCGCCGTGGCGGTGACATCGAGGACCTCGACCGGGTGGGCCGCGGTGACGCCCTCGCGCAGCAGCCAGTAACCGTCGGTGAACTTCACGTGGGGGTCCTTACTTGACGGCACCCACGGCGATGCCGCGGGTGAGGGTCCGCTGGAAGACGAGGAAGAACACGATCGCGGGCAGCACGCCCAGCAGCGCCGCCGCGTTGGTCATCGTGGCGTCCATCAGCCGCTGGCCCTGGAGGACGCCGAGGGCCACCGACACGGTCTGGTTGTCGTTGGAGATCAGCATCACCAGGGGGAGCAGGAACTCGTTCCAGGTCCAGATGAAGAAGAAGACCAGGAGCACGCCGATGGTGGGGCGGCTGACCGGGACGACGATCCGCCACAGCACCTGCCACTTGCTCGCGCCGTCGATCCGGGCCGCCTCGATGATCTCGCGCGGGAACCGGCCGAGGACGGACGAGAGCAGATACGTGCCGAACGCCGCCTGGATCACCGTGAACACGATGATCACGCTCAGCCGGGTGTCGTAGAGGCCGGCCTGCTTGCTCAGGTAGTACACCGGGTAGACCAGCGCCTCCTGCGGCAGCATGTTCGCCAGGACGAAGAAGGCCAGCACCCAGGTGCGGCCCTTGATCCGGCCGATGCCGATCGCGTACGCGTTCAGCACCGACAGGACGGCCGCTCCCACGGCCACACAGCCGCTGATCAGCACCGAGTTGACCAGCTTCTGGCTGTAGTCGACGCGCTCCCAGAAATCCTTCAGGCCGTCCAGGTAGAGGCCTTCGGGCAGGCTCAGGGGGCCGTTCCGGGAGTACTCGGCGGGCGACTTGACCGCGTTGAGCGCGACGATCAGAAAGGGCACGACCATGAACAGGGCGGCCAGGCACAGGGCCACGAGGACCGGGTAACGACGCAGGGCGGTCATGTCCGCACCCCCTCCTCCGCGTCCTCCGCACGGGTCTGGAGCTTCAGTCCGACCAGCGAGAGGGCGAGGATGATCACGGTGAGCACGGTGGAGATCGCGGCACCGTAGCCGACCTGGGTCTTCTCGAAGAACGTGGTGAAGGAGAAGTAGGAGGGGACGTCGGTCGCGCCGCCCGGACCGCCCTTGGTGAGCACGTACACCGCGCCGAACACCTTGAGCGCGGCGATCGAGCACCAGGTCAGCACGACATACGTCTCGGGGCGGATCTGCGGCAGCGTGATGTGCCAGAAGCGGCGCCACCAGCCGGCGCCGTCCAGCTCCGCGGCCTCGTACAGCCCGGGGTCGACGCGTTGCAGCCCGGCCATGAAGACCACCAGCGGGAAGCCGAGCTGCACCCACACCATCACCCCCATCACGCTGTAGAGCGCGAGGTCGGGGTCGCCGAGCCAGTCCTGCTGCCAGGAGCCCAGGCCCACCGCCTTCAGCAGGGCGTTGAGCGAGCCGTTGTCGGGGGCGAGGATCCAGCTCCAGACGATGCCCGCGACCGCGATCGGCAGCACCTGCGGCAGGTAGAAGCAGGCGCGCAGCACCGAGGCGACCCGGCTGCCGAAGTGCTTGCCGACGTAGTCGAACAGGGCGGCGGCCAGGACGAGTCCGAGCCCGGTCGGCAGGAGTGCCATGGCGAGAACCATGAACAGGCTGTGCCGGAACGACGCCCAGAACTCGGTGTCGTCCAGCAGCTCACGGTAGTTGGCGAGCCCGGACCAGGTGGGGCTGCCCACCCCCTGCCAGTCGGTGAAGCTGACGCCGGTGTTCATCAGGAACGGCACGACGACGACCGCGAGGAAGGCGAGCGCGCCCGGGACGAGGAACAGCGCGTAGGAGTCGCGGGGGCGGCGCGGGGGCCGGGGGCTTCGGCCCGGACCGGCCACCCGCGCGCTCCGTTCGACGGTGACCGTCATTTCTTCGGTACGCCGTTGTCGTACGCCTTCTGGAGGGCGTCGAGGTAGGCGTCCGGCGCCTCGCTGCCCGTGATCAGCTTCTGGGTCTCGGAGACCAGGACGTCGTAGAACCCGGGCACCGGCCAGTCCGGGTAGAAGGCCAGGCCGTCCCGCCCCGACAGGGTGTTGAAGTTGGTGATCAGCTCCTTGGACTTCGGGTCGGTCACCGCGTTCGCGTCGGCGGCCACCGGGACACCGCCCTTGTTGCCGAGCAGGTTCTGGATCTTCTTCGACATGGTGATGTCGATGAAGTCGTAGGCGAGCTCCTTGTTCTTGGCGTTCTTGGGGACCACCCAGAGGTTTCCGCCGGAGCCGAGGGTCAGGTTCGAGCCGGGCCACAGGAAGCTGCCCCAGTCGAACTTGGCCTCCTGCTGGAACCGGCCGTACCACCAGCTGCCGGAGAACAGGATCGGCGCCTTGCCCTGGATGAAGGAGACGCCCGCCTCCTCGGCCTTGGTGCCGCTGGAGGTCTTGGCGATGTAGCCCTTCTTCACCCAGTCGGCGAAGGTGGTCGCCGCGTAGGTCCAGGCCTGGTCGTGGAAGTCGGTCTTGCCCTTGTACAGCTCGTAGGAGTCGACCCAGGAGCGGTCGGCCTGGGACAGGGCCAGCTGGTACAGGTACTGCTGGGCGAGGTACTCGGCGCCCGCGTTCGCCAGCGGGGTCACCTTGTTCTTGACGAACACGTCCATCGCGGCGGTCAGTTCGTCGACCGACTTGGGCTCGGCGAGCTTGTACTTGGCGAACAGGTCCTTGTTGTAGAACACCATCGTGTACTCGGCGTAGTTGGGCACGCCGTACCAGTTGCCGGAGCCCATGACGCCCTGGGCGTCGTAGCGGCTGGTGGTGCTGACCCCCGCGCTGAGCTTCTTGTCCCAGCCGCGCTTCGCCACCTCGGCGCTCAGGTCGGTGAGCAGGCCCTGCTTGGACAGCAGGCCCGCCGTCGCGTTGCCCTTGTTGTACTCCATGAGGTCGGGGGTGTCGGAGGAGTTCAGGACCATCTGGGCGGTCTTCTGGATCTGTTCGAAGCTCTTCTCCTCGTACTTCACCTGCACGCCCGGGTGCGAGGCCTCGAACTCCTTGATGGCCTCGTTCCAGGCGACGCCCATCGCGCTGGTCGGGCCCTCGTAGTGCCACAGTTTCAGGGTCTTGCCGTCGCCCGACGAGCCGCCGTCGGAACCGCCGCAGGAGGTCAGGAGCAGCGATCCGGTCAGGATCACCGCACTCGCCACCACACGCCTTCGTGTCGTCAACATCCCGTGTCTCCTGGGGAGTCGGATGGGAATCGGGAGGGTCACGCGAGGAGTCGTCGAATCGATTCGATGCGTGACGTCGAAGCGCTTCGACGGGGGAAGGTAGGTGGAGGCTGTGGACACGTCAATGGGGTGCGCGCGAATTGCCCGCCGTGGATCGACGGCCGGTCCGGTGCGGATCGGCACCCGACCGGCCGCGGGGGGGGTGCGGGTCGGCTGCGGGTCCGG
>NZ_JBEOWS010000092.1:0-27785 GCF_040296125.1 Streptomyces sp. NPDC002265
GTTCGCGCGCCACCTCCGCCCCGCCGGACAGGGCACGCAGTTCGGGGGAGTCGCGGGGGGGGGGGGGGCGGCCGGGGCCGGCCCCCCCCCCCGGGCGCGCCCCCCCCCACCGCCCCCCACCCCGCCCCCCGGCGCCCCCCCGCCCCCCCCCTCGTGTGCCGGACGCGTCCTACTTCCGCTTCGTGCCGCGCTTCTCACGCACCCGTACAGAGATGTGGATCGGGGTGCCCTCGAACCCGAACTCCTCGCGCAGCCGGCGCTCGATGAAGCGGCGGTAACCCGCCTCGATGAAGCCGGAGGCGAAGAGCACGAACCGCGGCGGCTTGGTGCCCGCCTGGGTGCCGAAGAGGATGCGGGGCTGCTTGCCGCCCCGGATCGGGTGCGGGTGAGCGGCGACCAGTTCGCCGAGGAAGGCGTTCAGCCGGCCGGTGGGGACCCGGGTCTCCCAGCCCGCCAGCGCCGTCTCGATGCCCGGGACCAGCTTCTCCATGTGGCGTCCGGTGCGCGCGGAGACATTGACCCGCGGCGCCCAGGCGACCTGGCCGAGCTCGGTCTCGATCTCCCGCTCCAGGTAGTAGCGGCGCTCCTCGTCGAGCGTGTCCCACTTGTTGAAGGCGAGGACGATCGCCCGGCCGGCTTCGACGGCCATGGTGACGATGCGCTGGTCCTGGACGGAGATGTTCTCGGACGCGTCGATCAGGATGACGGCGACCTCGGCCTTCTCGACGGCCGCGGCCGTACGCAGCGAGGCGTAGTAGTCGGCGCCCTGCTGGAGGTGGACGCGCTTGCGGATGCCCGCCGTGTCGACGAACTTCCAGGTGACCCCGCCGAGTTCGATCAGCTCGTCGACCGGGTCGCGGGTGGTGCCCGCGAGTTCGTTGACGACGACGCGCTCCTCGCCCGCCACCTTGTTCAGCAGCGAGGACTTGCCGACGTTCGGGCGGCCGATGAGGGCGATCCGGCGGGGGCCGCCGACAGCGGACCCGAAGGTCTGCGCGGGCGCCTCGGGCAGCGCCTCCAGCACGGCGTCCAGCATGTCGCCGGTGCCGCGGCCGTGCAGGGCCGAGACCGGGTGCGGCTCACCGAGACCCAGCGACCACAGGTACGAGGCGTCGGCCTCGCCGCTCGGGCCGTCGACCTTGTTGGCGCACAGCACGACCGGCTTGCCGGCCTTGCGCAGCAGCCGTACGACCGCCTCGTCGGTGTCGGTCGCGCCGACCTTGGCGTCGACGACGAAGACGACGGCGTCGGCCGCCTCGATCGCGTACTCGGCCTGGGCGGCCACGGAGGCGTCGATCCCGAGGACGTCCTGCTCCCAGCCGCCGGTGTCGACGACCTTGAAGCGGCGGCCCGCCCACTCGGCCTCGTAGGTGACCCGGTCGCGGGTGACGCCGGGCTTGTCCTCGACCACGGCCTCGCGACGGCCGATGATGCGGTTCACCAGTGTCGACTTGCCGACATTGGGGCGGCCGACGACGGCGAGCACGGGCAGCGGGCCGTGGCCCGCCTCCTCGATGGCTCCCTCGACCTCTTCCAGGTCGAAGCCCTCCACCGCGGCGAGCTCCATGAACTCCGCGTACTCGGCGTCGCCAAGTGCTCCGTGGTCGTGCTCCTCGCCCGAGCCCTCGGAGTGGATCTGGTCGTTCATGAAGTCCGTACCTCGTTCATCGTGGTGATCGGTGGACCGCCCGTATCGGGTGATCCACTACTCAAGTGTCTCTTAGCGCCCGGTCAGGCGCCTGGCGTGGTCCAGGTGCGCCGCCAGCTGCTTCTGGATGCGTTCGGTCGCCTCGTCCAGCGCCTTGCGCGTGCGCCGCCCGCTTCCGTCGCCCGCCTCGAACGGGTCGCCGAAGACGACGTCGACCCGGGAGCGCAACGGAGGCAGCGCCTTCGTCAGCCGGCTGCTGCGCCCGGAGCTTCCCAGGACCGCGACGGGGACGATCGGCGCCCCGCTGCGGACCGCGAAGTAGGCGAGCCCGGCGCGCAGCGACGCGAAGTCGCCCTCGCCCCGCGTGCCCTCCGGGAAGATCCCGAGCACCCCGCCGGCCGCGAGGATGTCGAGGGCCTGGGTGATCGCGGTGCGGTCGGCGCTCTGCCGGTCGACCTTCACCTGCCCGATGCCGAGCAGGAACGGGTCGAGCGGGCCGACGAACGCCTCCTTCTTGATCAGGAAGTGCGTCGGCCGGGGTGCCACGCCCATGACCATCGGGCCGTCGATGTTGTGGGAGTGGTTGACCGCGAGGATCACCGGGCCGGCCGCGGGGACCTTCCAGGAGCCCAGGACACGCGGCTTCCACAGCCCGTACATCAGGCCGACGCCGATGCGTCTGCCGACCTCGGCGCCCTTGACGGAGGGGACGGAGCGGGTGTTCACCGCGCGGCCCGCTTCTCCTCGACGAGACCGACGACACACGCGATGACCTGCGGGAGCGTGAGGTCGGAGGTGTCCACCTCGACCGCGTCGTCCGCCTTGGCGAGCGGAGAGGTCTTACGGCTGGAGTCGGCCGCGTCCCGCTTCAGCAGGGCCTCACGGGTCGCCTGCACGTCGGCGCCCTTGAGCTCGCCGCTGCGGCGGGCGGCGCGCGCCTCCGCGGAGGCGGTGAGGAAGACCTTCAGGTCGGCGTCGGGCAGCACGGTGGTGCCGATGTCACGGCCCTCGACGACGATCCCGCCGGCCGCCGAGGCGGCCAGGGAGCGCTGGAGCTCGGTGATCCGGGCCCGCACCTCGGGCACCGCGCTGACCGCGCTGACCTTGGAGGTGACCTCCTGGGTGCGGATCGGTCCGGACACGTCGGTGCCGTCGACCGTGATCGTCGGGGCGGCCGGGTCGGTGCCGGAGACGATGTCGGGCTTGCCGGCCGCGTCGGCGATCGCGGCCGGGTCGGCGATGTCGATCCCGTTGTTCACCATCCACCAGGTGATCGCCCGGTACTGGGCGCCGGTGTCCAGGTAGCTCAGCCCGAGCTGCGCGGCCACGGCCTTGGACGTGCTCGACTTGCCCGTGCCGGAGGGGCCGTCGATGGCGACAATCACTGCCGGGACGCTTTCCACAGTGGGGACCTTCCTGGAACCGGGGTGGTGGACGGGCGCGAGGGCGCCCCGCACAAGGTTACTGGCTCCCCGGCGGCCGTTTCACTGCCGGATGGCCCAGCCCCGCTCGCGCAGCGCCGCCGTCAGGACGGGCGCCGACTTCGGCTCCACCATCAGCTGCACCAGACCGGCCTGCTGACCGGTCGCGTGCTCGATGCGCACGTCCTCGACGTTGATGCCGACCCTGCCCGCGTCGGCGAAGATACGGGCCAGCTGACCGGGCTGGTCGTCGATGAGGACCGCCACCGTCTCGTACACCCGCGGCGCGGACCCGTGCTTGCCGGGCACGCGGACCTGGCCCGCGTTGCCGCGGCGCAGCACGTCCTCGATGCCGGTGGCGCCCGCACGGCGCTTGTCCTCGTCGGAGGACTGCAGGGCGCGCAGCGCCCGGACCGTCTCGTCCAGGTCGGCGGAGACGTCCGCGAGGAGGTCGGCGACCGGCCCCGGGTTCGCGGAGAGGATGTCGATCCACATCCGCGGGTCGGACGCGGCGATCCTGGTCACATCGCGGATGCCGCCGCCGCACAGCCGTACGGCCGCCTCCTCGGCGTTCTCCAGGCGCGCGGCGACCATGCTGGACACCAGGTGCGGCATGTGGGAGACGAGGGCCACCGCGCGGTCGTGCGCGTCCGCGTCCATCACCACCGGCACCGCGCGGCAGTGCGAGACCAGCTCCAGGGCGAGGTTGAGCACCTCGGTGTCGGTGTCCCGGGTCGGGGTGAGCACCCAGGGGCGGCCCTCGAAGAGATCGCCCGTCGCGGCCAGCGGTCCGGACTTCTCCCGGCCGGACATGGGGTGGGTGCCGATGTACGAGGTCAGGTCGAGGCCGAGCGCCTCCAGCTCGCGGCGCGGGCCGCCCTTGACGCTGGCGACGTCCAGGTAGCCGCGGGCCACGCCCCGACGCATGGCGTCGGCGAGCACCGCGGCCACGTGGGCCGGCGGGGCGGCGACGATCGCGAGGTCGACGGGGCCCGCGGGCGCCTCGTCCGTGCCGGCCCCGAGCGCGGCCGCCGTACGGGCCTGCTCCGGGTCGTGGTCGGCGAGGTGGACGACGACGCCCCGCTGGACGAGGGCGAGGGCGGCGGAGGTGCCGATGAGCCCGGTGCCGATGACGAGTGCGGTCCTCACTGGGCGATGTCCTTGCGCAGGGCGGCCGCGGCGCCGAGGTAGACATGCGCGATGTCGGCCCGGGTCCGGTCGGACTCGACGTGGGCGAGCAGGCGGACCACCCGGGGCATGGCGCCCGCGATGTCCAGTTCCTGGGCGCAGATCAGCGGCACGTCCACGATGCCCAGCTTGCGGGCGGCGGCCGCCGGGAAGTCGCTGTGCAGGTCGGGCGTGGCCGTGAACCAGATGCTGATCAGGTCGTCCGTGCCCAGGCCGTTCCGTTCCAGGACCGCGCCGAGCAGGGCACCGACCTGCTCGCTCATGTGGTCGGCTTCGTCCCGCTCCAGCTGGACGGCCCCCCGGACCGCTCGTACCGCCACGGCGCTGCTCCTCGCTGATGTACTGATGTGCCGATGTCGTGATGTACGTGATCTACGTGACGTACGTGACGTACGGATCACTGTCCCGTCCGTCCAGCCTAGTCAGACCGCGCGCGACGGGTGCGCGGCGCCCGTCCGCTGAGACGGCGGACGCGCTGGGCTGTCGGGCGTATGCGCCGTACGTTTTATTGCGTTCCACCCCTGAATGCTTAGTTCTGGGTGTTTTCGGTGCCAAGATGCTGCTGCTCCGTTCGGAGCGGCCGACCGGCCCCGCCTTCCGGTTTCTCCCCCACCTTCGGAGTGACGACATGACCCACGGCCCGACGCGGCGCACGGTACTCGCGACGGGCGCGGCCGCCTGTGTCGCGGGGTGCAGCAAGTCCGGCGGGAACGGCAGTTCCGGCTCCGCCTCCGCCACCTCGCCCACGGCCTCGTCCACCGCTTCGGCCGCCAGTCCCGCCGCCACCTCCACCGCCATGTCGGCCACCGGGTCGGCCGCCGGGTCGGCCGCCGCCGGCAAGGAGCTGGCGAAGACCGCGGACATCCCGGTCGGCGGCGGCACGATCTTCGCGGCCGAGATGGTCGTCGTCACCCAGCCGGAGAAGGGCGAGTTCAAGGCCTTCTCCAACATCTGCACCCACCGGCAGTGCCCGGTCGCCAACGTCTCCGACGGCACGATCAACTGCACCTGCCACGGCAGCAGGTTCAGCATCACGGACGGCTCGGTCGCGCACCCTCCGGCTACCCAGCCGCTGCCCGAGAAGAAGATCACGGTCGAGGGCGACGCCATCCGTCTGGTCTGACCCGGTCAGGCGTCCCAGAGCGCCCCGAGCTCCAGCAGCTCGTCCCGGTACTCGATCCGGTCCGCCCAGGCGGCGGGCCAGGCGTCGGCGCCCAGGTGGGCGCCCGCGAACGCGCCGGTCAGACAGGCGATCGAGTCGGAGTCGCCGGAGCTGCACGCGGCCCGGCGCAGCGCGGTCACCGGTTCGTCGACGAAGAGCAGGAAGCACAGCAGTCCGGTCGCCAGCGCCTCCTCGGCGATCCAGCCCTCCCCGGTGGCCAGGCACGGGTCGGTCTCGCGGGAACCGGCCCGCACCGCGGCCTGGAGCCGGTCCAGGACACCCAGGCACTCGTCCCAGCCGCGCGCGATGAAGTGCAGCGCGCTGGGGTCCTGGCCCCGGGTCCACAGGTCACCGAGCCAGCGCTCGTGGTAGCGGGTGCGGTTGTCGAGGGCGTACGAGCGCAGCAGCCCCACGAGTCCGGTCGGCTCGGCCCCCCGGGCGAGCAGGTGCACGGCGTGCGCGGTGAGGTCGGAGGCGGCCAGTGCCGTCGGATGTCCGTGGGTGAGGGCGGACTGCAACTGGGCCGCGCCGGCGCGCTGTTCGTCGTCGAGTCCGGGGGCCAGGCCGATCGGCGCGACGCGCATGTTGGCGCCGCAGCCCTTGGAGCCGATCTGGCTGGCGCCCTGCCAGGGCCGGTCGTCCTGGAGCAGGGCACACGCCGTCAGACACGTACGTCCCGGCGCCCGGTTGTTCTCCGGCGAGCGGTACCACTCCACGAACTCCTCGCGCAGCGGCCGCGCCAGCCGCTTCGGCCCGAGCAGGCCCCGGTCCAGCGCGGTGCGCAGCCCCCGGCCGAGGGCGAGGGTCATCTGGGTGTCGTCGCTGACGATCGCGGGCCTGATCAGTTCCATCTCCCGCCAGGGTCCGCACTTGGCGAGGATCGACGGCACGTCGTTGAACTCGGTCGGGAAGCCCAGCGCGTCGCCGAGGGCGAGGCCCAGCAGCGCTCCGGTGGCGGCGCGTTTGCGGACAGCGGTCGTGGTGGTCATGCGGGGCGTCCTTCCCGTGCGGTGCGCAGCAGCGGCGGATGGAGGGTGGTGGCGGTGCCGGGCCGGTAGAGCGCGGCGGGCTTGCCGCGGCCGCCGGTCAGCCGGGCGCCGCCGGGGACGGGTTCGACGAAGCCGGGGGTGGCGAGCACCTTGCGCCGGAAGTTGGGCCGGTCCAGGACCGCGCCCCAGACGGCCTCGTAGACCTGCTGCAACTCGCCGAGGGTGAACTCCGGCGGGCAGAAGGCGGTGGCGAGGCTCGTGGACTCCAGCAGGGTGCCGACGCGGTCGTGGGCGTCTGCGAGGATCCGGTCGTGGTCGAAGGCGAGCGGCTCGGCACGGCCGTAGGGCAGCCAGCGGGCCTGAGCGGCGTCGCCGCCGCCGCGTGGTTCGGGCGCGTCGGGCAGCAGGGCGGCGAAGGCGACCGACACGACCCGCATCCGGGGGTCGCGGTCGGGTTCGCTGTAGGTGCGCAACTGCTCCAGGTGCAGCCCGGAGACGTCCGACAGGCCGGTCTCCTCGGCGAGCTCCCGCCGGGCCGCCGTCTCCGCGGACTCCTCGGGCAGTACGAAGCCGCCGGGCAGTGCCCAGCGTCCGGCGTACGGCTCCTGCCCGCGTTCGACGAGCAGGACGTGCAGAACGCCGGAGCGCAGGGTGAGGACGGCGAGGTCGACGGTGACGGCGAAGGGTTCGAAGGCGTACTTGTCGTAGCCCTGCATCCATCCACCTCCTTAATAGTCATCACGACTATAAATAGTCCGGGCGCCCGGACACAAGAAGCCGGGCACAAGAACCCGGCCCCAAGACGGCGGGCACGAGGAGGCGGACACACGAAAGCGGCCGGTCCGGAGATCCGGAACCGGCCGCCTCGGTGATCAGGAGATCAGGAGTTCGGACGGACGACCTACAGGTCGACTTCCTTCATCAGCATGCCGACCTCGGTGTTGGACAGCCGCCGCAGCCAGCCGGACTTCTGGTCGCCCAGGGTGATCGGGCCGAAGGCGACGCGCACCAGCTTGTCGACCGGGAAGCCGGCCTCGGCGAGCATGCGGCGCACGATGTGCTTGCGGCCCTCGTGCAGGGTGACCTCGACGAGGTAGTTCTTGCCGGTCTGCTCGACCACCCGGAAGTGGTCCGCGCGCGCGTACCCGTCCTCCAGCTGGATGCCGTCCTTGAGCTGCTTGCCCAGGTCGCGCGGGATCGGGCCCACGATGTGCGCGAGGTAGACCTTCTTCACGCCGTACTTGGGGTGGGTCAGCCGGTGGGCCAGTTCACCGTGGTTGGTGAGCAGGATGACGCCCTCGGTCTCGGTGTCCAGCCGGCCGACGTGGAAGAGCCGCGTCTCGCGGTTGGTCACGTAGTCGCCGAGGCACTGGCGGCCCTCGTTGTCCTCCATCGTCGAGACGACGCCGGCGGGCTTGTTCAGCGAGAAGAACTGGTACGACTGCGTCGCCACCGTCAGGCCGTCGACCCTGACCTCGTCCTTCTCCGGGTCGACCCGCTTGCCCTGCTCCAGCACGATCTCGCCGTTGACCTCGACGCGCGCCTGCTCGATCAGCTCCTCGCAGGCCCGCCGGGAGCCGTAACCGGCGCGCGCGAGCACCTTCTGGAGGCGCTCGCCCTCCTGCTCGGCGCCCGGGAAGGTCTTGGGCAGCTTGACGTCCTTCTTGCCCGCGTACCGCTCCCGGTTGCGCTCCTCCGCGCGGGCGTCGTACTCCCGGGAAGTGGCGGGTGCCCAACGCCCCCGTCCGGTGCCCGAAGACTGCTTCGGTCCGCCCTTGGCTCCGCCGCGCGCCGAAGCGCCGCGTCCGGCCTTGGGGCCGTCCTTCGTCGCGCCGGGGCCCACGTCGTAGCGGCGCTCCTCGGGGCGGGGCTTGCTCGGCCGGCCGCCCTGCTTGTCGTCGCGGTTGCTCCCGGCGCCACGGCTACCGCCGCGGCCACCGCCGCTCCCGCCGCGGCCGCCGCTGTTGCCACCACGGCTCCCGCCGTTGTTTCCGCTGCTGTTCCTGCCGCTGCTGCTTCGCATCAAAGTTCCGTCTTGTCGTCTGCGTCCTCGGAATCCGGAGCGTCCGGATCGAACGACGGGACCCCTTCCAGCGTCTCGGCCTCGATCGCCGCCGCCTCCGGGAGGAAGGGCGCGAGCTCCGGGAGCTCGTCCAGGCCACGCAGGCCCATCCGCTCCAGGAAGTAGTTCGTCGTCACGTACAGGATCGCACCTGTTTCGGGTTCCGCGCCCGCCTCCTCGACGAGACCGCGCTGCAGCAGGGTCCGCATGACCCCGTCACAGTTGACTCCGCGGACCGCGGAGACCCTGCTGCGGCTGACCGGCTGGCGGTAGGCGACCACGGCGAGGGTCTCGAGCGCCGCCTGGGTGAGCCGGGCCTGCTGGCCGTCCAGGACGAAGCCCTCCACGGCCGCCGCGTACTCGGGCCGGGTGTAGAAACGCCAGCCGCCCGCGATCAGCCGCAGCTCGAAGCCGCGCCCCTGCACGGTGTACTCGTCGGCCAGCTCCCGCAGCGCGTCCCCGATCCGCCGCTTGGGCCGCTGGAGGATCTTCGCGAGGTGTTCCTCGGTCGCGGGCTCGTCCACGACCATCAGCACGGCCTCCAGGGCCGGCTTGAGATCGAGGTCGGCCACGGTGCCGGAACCGGCCGGGATGTCGGTGCTCTCCTCGCTCACGCCTTCTTCTCCTCGCTCTTCTCCTCGTTCGGCGCCTCGGGCGGCCGGTCGAACTCGTCGGTGACCTGTGGGGCCTCTCCCCCGTCCCCGCCGGTCCAGCGCACCAGCAGATCGCCGAGGGCGTCCTCCTGCTCCAGGGCGACCGCCTTCTCCCGGTACAGCTCCAGCAGCGCCAGGAATCTCGCCACCACGGTGAGGGTGTCGTCCGTGTCCTCGACGAGGGTGCGGAAGCTGGCCTCGCCGAACTCCCGCAGCCGCGCGATCACGATCCCCGCCTGCTCCTGCACGCTGACCAGCGGCGCGTGGATGTGGTCGACGTAGACCTGCGGTTTGGGTCTGGGCTGCATCGCCTTGACGGCGAGCCGGGCGAACCCCTCCGGGCCGATGCTGATCACGACCTCGGGCAGCAGCTCGGCGTGGTGGGGTTCGAGGCCGACGGTACGGGGCAGTCGGCGGGACTCCTGCGCCAGCCGGTGCTGGAAGATGTCGGCGATCTGCTTGTACGCCCGGTACTGGAGCAGCCGGGCGAACAGCAGGTCGCGGGCCTCCAGCAGGGCCAGGTCGGCCTCGTCCTCGACCTCGGCGGCGGGCAGCAGCCGGGCCGCCTTCAGGTCGAGCAGGGTGGCGGCCACGACCAGGAACTCGGTCGTCTGGTCCAGGTCCCAGTCCGGCCCCATCGCGCGGATGTGGGCCATGAACTCGTCGGTCACCTTCGACAGGGCCACTTCGGTGACGTCGAGCTTGTGCTTGGAGATCAGCTGGAGGAGCAGGTCGAACGGGCCCTCGAAGTTCGCCAGCCGGACCTTGAAGACCCCGTCCGGGGAGTCCTGGGCCTCGCCGGACCGCGCCCGGACCGCCGACCCGGCCGCGGTCCCCGCCCCGGCCGCCGCGACGGCCTCGGGTGCCGCGACCGCATTGGGTTCGGGTTCGGGCTCGGGCTCGGTTTCAGACGCCGGTCCGGACTCGGGTTCAGGCGCCGGCTGCGGAGCCGAGACCTCGGGCGCCGGTCTCGACCCGGGCTCGGGCGCGGGCTCACGCTCCGGCTCGGTTCGTGTCTCGGGCTCGGTCCGTGTCTCGGCGGGTACGTTCTCGGGCCCCGGCTCGGGTTCAGGCTCCGGTTCGCGTCCCGGAGCCGAGACCTCGGGTCCCGGCTCGGAGTCGAAGTCGGAGTCGGGTGGTCCTGTCCGGGGGGCCGGCGCCGGTTCGGGCTCGCGCTCGACCGGGTGCGCACGCTCGGGTGCGACTGCCTCGGTCTCCGGCGGCACGGCGGCCGGGCTCGTCGCCGCGGCCGTGCCCGGCCCACGCCCCAGCGCTCGCCGACGGCGAGCGGAGGCGCCGGGGCCGGAAGCGTCGTTCGAGGACTTCGAGGACATAGCCCCCGCAGGCTACCCCTACCGTCCGCGCAGGCGTCGAACGAGAATGCTCGCGTCCCCCCGGGACTCCAGGTCGGCCAGGACCACGGCGACCGCCTCGCGGACGATCCGCCCGCGGTCGACGGCCAGTCCGTGCTCACCGCGGAGCACGAGACGCGCGTGCTCCAGGTCCATGAGCTCCTCGGCGGACACGTACACCGTGATCTTCTCGTCGTGCCGCTCGCGCCCGCTGGGGCGCCGTGCGGGCGAGCGCCCGCGCTTGCGCGGCTGCCCCTGCGGGTCGGCAGAACCTTCCTGCGCGGCCCCGCGCCGGGCGGTGCGCTCCGCGGCGGCGGCCCGGATCCGGGACTCCCCCGCGTCGGCCGCCTCCGGGTCGGCGGCCACGTGCTCGGCGCCCTCGCCGTCGCCGCCCTGCACGGGCACCGACTGCGGCGCGTCCTCCGCGGGGGCGGCGGCCGTCTGGTCGCTCTCCCCCGCCGGGGCCGGCACCCGGACCTCGCCGTTGGCCGGGCGCCGTGGAGTGGACGGCTGGAGTGCCATTCCCCCTGTCGTACGGAACAGTTCGTCGGCCCCCGGCAGACTCACTCGGCGTGACACCGGGCGAGCACCTCCCTGGCGAGCTGACGGTAGGCGGCTGCACCGACGGAGTTGGACGCGTACGTGGTGATCGGCTCACCGGCGACCGTGGTCTCCGGGAAGCGGACCGTGCGCCCGATGACCGTGTGGTAGACGTGGTCGTCGAAGGCCTCGACCACCCGCGCGAGCACCTCACGGCTGTGCACGGTGCGCGAGTCGTACATCGTGGCGAGGATCCCGTCGAGCTCCAGCTCCGGGTTCAGCCGCTCCTGGACCTTCTCGATGGTCTCCGTCAGCAGGGCCACACCGCGCAGGGCGAAGAACTCGCACTCGAGCGGCACGATCACCTTGTGCGCGGCCGTCAGGGCGTTCACCGTGAGCAGGCCGAGCGAGGGCTGACAGTCGATCACGATGTAGTCGTAGTCGGGCAGCAGCGGCTTCAGCGCCCGCTGGAGCGTCGACTCGCGCGCGACCTCGCTCACGAGCTGGACCTCGGCGGCCGACAGGTCGATGTTGCTGGGCAGCAGGTCCATGTTCGGGACCGCCGTCTTCAGGAGCACCTCGTCCGCCGACATGCCCCGCTCCATGAGCAGGTTGTAGACGGTGAGGTCCAGCTCCATCGGGTTGACACCGAGACCCACCGACAGCGCGCCCTGCGGGTCGAAGTCGACGAGCAGCACCCGGCGGCCGTACTCCGCGAGGGCGGCACCCAGATTGATGGTCGACGTCGTCTTGCCGACGCCGCCCTTCTGGTTGCACATCGCGATGATCTTCGCGGGTCCGTGGTCGGTCAACGGGCCCGGGATCGGGAAGTACGGCAGCGGACGTCCGGTCGGGCCGATGCGCTCGCGACGCTGGCGTGCGGCGTCGGGCGCGAGCGTGGCCGCGTACTCGGGGTCGGGCTCGTACTCGGCGTCGGGGTCGTAGAAGTGCCCTTCGGGCAGTTCGTCGTAGTCGGCGAAGTGGTTGCGGGGCGCGCCACTTCCGTCGCCGGCCATGGCGTTCACGTGATGGCCATCCATGCTCTGGGGTGCTGTCCGAGTCGCCTGCGGACTCTGGTGGGCTGCGAAGGTGCGCACAGCGACGGAGCCGACAGCCTCGAACCCCTCGGGGTCCTGGCCTCGGACCGGCGTTCCTGGTTGACCACCCCCGGGAGAAAATGTCGACTCATTCACAAGTCGTCTTACCTCCTTGGTGACCAGGAAACTTCTAGACAGGTCAGCGTGACACCATGCCGACGGTTGGCGACTCTATGGCGTGTCGGGCGTCCGCAGCAACACAATCCGCCGGACCCGGCAGGATGTGTCGGCAATGAAACATCCCGCTGTCAAGGGCGTACGGCCGTCGCACAGCAGGTTTCACCGGTGTACGAATCGGTTCAAGGGTTACGTTCGAGGCGAGTTGACCCGGCGACGCAAAGTGACCATACACACACCATGCCGGACCTTGTCGGGCAAGGTCCGGCCTGGTGTGTGCGGTTGACGATCCTTGTTGACGTATCGCCTTTACTGTTTGGTGACTTAGCCGAGAAGCGCGTCGAGGGAGACGTGGTCGAGGCCGTGCGCCTCGGCGACCTCGCGGTAAACGACCTGGCCGTCATGGGTGTTGAGGCCCCGGGCCAGGGCGGCGTCGCGGCGCAGCGCCTCGACCCAGCCGTTGTCGGCCAGCGACACGATGTAGGGCAGCGTGGCGTTGGTGAGGGCGTTGGTGGAGGTGCTGGGCACCGCACCCGGCATGTTGGCGACGCAGTAGAAGACCGAGTTGTGGACCCGGAAGGTCGGCTCGGCGTGCGTGGTGGGACGCGAGTCCTCGAAGCAGCCACCCTGGTCGATCGCGATGTCGACAAGGACACTTCCCGGCTTCATCCGGGAGACGAGCTCGTTGGTGACCAGCTTCGGGGCCTTGGCGCCGGGGATGAGCACCGCGCCGATGACGAGGTCGGCGTCGAGGACGGCCTTCTCCAGCTCGAAGGAGTTGGACATGACGGCCTTGACCTTGGTACCGAAGATCTTGTCCGCCTCGCGCAGCTTGTTGATGTCGCGGTCCAGCAGGGTCACGTCGAAGCCCATGCCGACGGCGATCTGGACGGCGTTCCAGCCGGAGACGCCACCGCCGATGACGACGGCCTTGGCCGGCGTCACGCCCGGGACACCGCCCGGCAGCACGCCACGGCCGCCGGCCGCGCGCATCAGGTGGTAGGCGCCGACCTGCGGGGCCAGCCGGCCCGCGACCTCGGACATCGGGGCGAGCAGCGGCAGCCCGCGGCCCGGCAGCTCGACCGTCTCGTACGCGATGGCCGTGGTGCCGGACTCCAGGAGGGCGTCCGTGCACTCCTTGGACGCGGCCAGGTGCAGGTAGGTGAAGAGCGTCTGGTCCTTGCGCAGCCGGTGGTACTCCTCGGCGACCGGCTCCTTGACCTTCAGCAGCAGGTCGGCCGTGGCCCACACCTCGTCCGCCGAGTCCAGGATCTGGGCGCCCGCGGCGACGTACTCCTCGTTGGTGATCGACGAGCCGAGGCCGGCGTCGCGCTCGATGACGACCTGGTGGCCGTGGCGCACCAGCTCCAGCACACCGGCGGGGGTGATGGCCACCCGGAACTCGTTGTTCTTGACCTCGCGGGGGATGCCGACCTTCACGTCGATCACGGTCCTTGGCTCAGGGAATGGGGGCAGGACAAGACATACCCGTGCACATAGGACGCACAGGGATGCACCGCAGGAGAACGTGCGGCAGAGCCAGTCTAATGAAGGCGTTCTCGGTGTCTAGCCTTTCAATGCTTCAATCTTCTGCGGATGCACTACGGATTTCGCAGGCGTTAGCGCCGTGTTCCGGCTCTGGGTCGCTCTCGGGGAGCCCATCTCCCAGCATGCGCTCGGCGGCGCCGCGGTGCAGGCGGGCGGCCGCCGGGTCGCCCAGATGCTCCAGCGTGTCCGCCAGCCGCAGCTGGAGCGCGGCCTGGAGCCGTACGTCCTCGGCGCGGCGCGCCCACTCCACCGCCTCCTGGCAGGTGCGCAGCGACTCCGCCGGCCGCCCCGCGTACTCCTGGACCCGCGCCAGCTCGCTCAACGCCCTTGCCTGGGCGCCCACATCGCCGTTCTTGCGGTGCCCCGCGACGGCCGCCCGCCAGTGGCGCAGCGCCTCGCCGTAGCGGCTCGCGTAGGTGTGCGCGGTGGCGATACGGCCGTACAGCCGGGCGGCGTCCGCGCGCTCGTCCCGGGCCAGCCGCTGGGCCAGCGCCCGGCCGAACCAGTCGGCGGCCCGGTCGAAGTCGCCGAGCTCCAGGTGCGCGCCGCCTACGGATTCCATCGCGCGGCCGGTCGCGTACGGGTCGTTCGCCTCGCGTCCGGCGTCCAGCGCGGCCCGGTAGCGCACCAGCGCCTCGGCCGTGCGGCCGGTCTGCGCGTCCACGTCGGCGAGGTTCAGCAGCGCCGCGGCCTTCTCCCGGGGCAGGTTCCGGCGCTCGGCGACATCGAGCACGAGCCGGTGGATGCCGTACAGGTCGGCGGCCGCCGCCTGGGTGCCGAAGTGCGCGACCATCGCCCTGACCAGCTGGGACATCAGCCGGCGGGCCAGGGTGTCCAGCTCGCCGTCGGCGACCGCGAGGCGGGCCGCGGCCAGCAGCGCGGGTCTGCGCACGGTCAGCCACTCGGCGGCCGCCCGGGGGCTGGGGAAGCGCAGCGCGCGGGGCATGGCCTGGAGCTTCTCGCGCCCCTCGGGGTCGTCCGTCTCGGTGATCGCCCGGCAGGACTGCAACAGCCGTACGGTCCGCTCCAGCATCCGGGCGCGGGCCAGCTGGAGCTCCGCGGGCCGGTCCTCGGCCTCGCTGGCGTCCTTCAGCAGGGGGTGCAGGGCGCCCGGGACCTCGTACTGCGGCAGCGGCGACTCCACGGCCCGCAGCAGGCCCATGGCGACGAGGTCGTCGAGGACGGTGCGGGCGCCGTCCACCGAGCAGCCGGCCAGGGCGGAGGCAGTGTGCGGGTCGACGAGGCCGGCCGGGGCGAGTGAGAGCAGCCGCAGTATCCGGGCGGCGGTCGCGGGCAGGGAGGCGTGCACGAGCCGGAACAGCCGGGTGAGGGGTGTGCCGTCCGTGCCTTCCGTGTGCAGCTGCTTGGCCAGGTCGGCGACGGCGGCCTTGGGCCGGGCCGCGAGCCAGCCCCCGGCCAGCCGCAGCGCGGCGGGCTGGGCCCGGCACTCCTCGACCAGGCCCTCGGCGGCGCGCGGGTCGACCGTGATGCGGACGGAACCGGTGTGGCGGGTCAGCAGCTCCAGCGCGGACTTCGTGTCGAGACCGCCGATGGTGCACGGGCGGACGTCCGAGATCCCGGTCAGCGGGCCCCCGGCGACGGCCACGACCAGGCACTCGGGGGTGTCCGGCAGCAGGGCGTCGACCTGCTCGGCACCGGCCGCGTCGTCCAGCAGGAGCACCGCCCTGCGGTCGGCGAGGGCGGCCCGCAGGGCCTCGCTCAGCTCGTCCTCGGCGGCGCCGGGCGGGCTCGGCCGGTCCAGCGCGGCGAGCAGCTCGCGGGCGGTGCGCTCGACCGGTACGGGCGTGCCGTCGGGCTCGCTGAGCCGGGCGCGCAGCACCCCGCCGTCGTAACGGTCCGCGACTTCCCGAACGAGCTCCTCGGCGAGCGCCGTGCGGCCCGATCCGGGCTTGCCCGCGATCAGGAGCACCCGCGCGCGCGGTGCCTTGCGGCCGGCCAGGGTGTTCAGGCCCGCGCGCTCGATGTCGGCGCGCAGCTCTTTCAACTCCCTTGTACGGCCCAGGAAATGGCGTTCCATCGGCGTGCGTCCCGACAGCTGAACGCCGTCCGTGTCCACCGCCTGATCCGTCACGGGCCACACTCCCGTCCCACCGCACGCGCAAGCCCGCCGGGTCTCCGGTCCGGGCGTCTCCAGAGCCTAGTTCACGCTCTGCGACCTCCCCGGCGGAGCACGGCGGGGACATCCCTCGATCGGATCAGGCGATCGTCACACCGGTGGCCGGGAAGGGCGGGCGCGCGGTCTCAGGCGTCGAAGGGGCGGGCCGGCCAGGGCGCCTCGGCCGGCCGCAGCGCGTCGAGGCCGCCGCCTGCGCGCGCGGCGGCCAGCGACAGGACGCCGACGACGAGGCAGTTGTTGTGCAGTTCGCCCGCGAGCACCCCGCGCACGAGCTCCTCGACCGGCACGCGCGCGTACTCCATGTCGGCCTCCTCGTCCTCCACCTCGAAGCGCTGCCCCTCGGCCTCGGACAGATCGCGGGCGAGGAAGATCCGCACGGCTTCGTCGCAGCCGCCGGGCGTGGTGTAGACGTCGGTGAGGACCCGCCAGTCCTCGGCCTTGACGTGCGCCTCCTCGTACAGCTCGCGCTGGGCGGCGTGCAGCGGGTTCTCGCCGGGCACGTCGAGCAGGCCGGCCGGGATCTCCCACAGCTTGTGGCGCACGGGGTGGCGGTACTGCTTGATGACCAGGACCCGGTCCTCCTCGTCGAGGGCGAGGACGGCGACCGAGCCGGGGTGGACCTGGTAGTCGCGGCGGACCACCGCGCCGCCGGGCATGACCACGTCGTCGGTGCGGACGGAGGTCTTGTTCCCCACGAAGGGGGTCTGCGTCGCCCGGATCTCCCACTGCTCGGGAGTGTCCTTGATCGTCATGCCCTGTCCTTCCACACGTGCGGGACGGACCGGCGCACCACGCGGGAGACCGGCCGTCGGGAAAAGCCGGGGTGCCCACCCGTTGAGGGTTTGCACCCCGGCAACCGTACAACCGGTGTGTTACTCGGAATCCTGCCCTGCCGCGACCTTGCGCTGCACGGCCGCCTTCACCAGGCCCGCGAACAGCGGGTGCGGGCGGGTCGGCCGCGAGCGCAGCTCGGGGTGCGCCTGGGTGGCGACCAGGTAGGGGTGGACGTCGCGCGGGTACTCGACGTACTCGACGAGCTTGCCGTCGGGCGAGGTGCCCGAGAAGAGGATGCCGGCCTTCTTCTCCAGCTCCGCGCGGTAGGCGTTGTTCACCTCGTAGCGGTGCCGGTGACGCTCCTCGACGTACTCCTTGCCGTCGTACACCTCGCGCACGATCGAGCCCTCGGCCAGCTTGGCCGGGTACATGCCCAGCCGCATGGTGCCGCCCATGTCGCCCTCACCGGCGACGATGTCGAGCTGCTCGGCCATGGTGGAGATGACCGGGTGTCCGGTGCCCGAGTCGAACTCGGTGGAGTTGGCGTCGGGGATGTCGGCCAGGTTGCGGGCCGCCTCGATCACGATGCACTGCAGGCCCAGGCACAGGCCCAGCAGCGGGATCCGGTTCTCGCGGGCGTAGCGGATCGCGCCGACCTTGCCGAGCACACCGCGGTCGCCGAAACCGCCGGGGATGCAGATGCCGTCGACGTCACCGAGCTGCGCCGCGGCACCGGCCGGGGTCTTGCAGTCGTCGGACGTGACCCACTTGATCTTCACCCGGGCCCGGTTGGCGAAGCCGCCGGCCCGCAGTGCCTCGGTGACCGAGAGGTAGGCGTCGGGCAGGTCGATGTACTTGCCGACCAGCGCCAGGGTGATCTCGTGGTCGGGGTTGTGGACGCGGTCGAGCAGGTCGTCCCAGGTCGTCCAGTCCACGTCGCGGAAGGGCAGGTCCAGCTTGCGCACGACATAGGCGTCCAGGCCCTCGCCGTGCACGGTCTTGGGGATGTCGTAGATGGAGCGCGCGTCGGGGCAGGCCACGACCGCGTCCTCGTCGACGTCGCACATCAGCGAGATCTTGCGCTTGATCGCGGTGGGCACCTCGCGGTCGCAGCGCAGGACGATGGCGTCCGGCTGGATACCGATGTTGCGCAGCGCCGCGACCGAGTGCTGGGTCGGCTTGGTCTTCAGCTCGCCCGAGGGGCCGATGTAGGGCAGGAGCGAGATGTGCACGACGAAGACGTTGTCCCGGCCGACCTCGTGGCGGACCTGGCGGACCGTCTCCAGGAACGGCAGCGACTCGATGTCGCCGACCGTGCCGCCGACCTCGGTGATGACGACGTCGACCGCGTCGGTCGCCATCCGGCGGATGCGGTGCTTGATCTCGTTGGTGATGTGCGGGATCACCTGGACCGTGTCGCCCAGGTACTCGCCGCGCCGCTCCTTGGCGATGACCGTCGAGTAGACCTGACCGGTCGTGACGTTCGCGGAGCCGTCCAGGTCGCGGTCGAGGAAACGCTCGTAGTGGCCGATGTCCAGGTCGGTCTCGGCGCCGTCGTTGGTGACGAACACCTCGCCGTGCTGGAAGGGGTTCATCGTGCCGGGGTCGACGTTCAGGTACGGGTCGAGCTTCTGCATCACCACGCGCAGGCCCCGGGCCTTCAGCAGCATGCCGAGGCTGGACGCCGTCAGGCCCTTGCCGAGCGAGGAGGCGACACCCCCGGTGACGAAGATGTGCTTGGTCGTCGTGGATTTGGGCGTCATGGCCAAGAGGGGGCTCCCGTGGTCGCGTTCTGGGGGTGCGGTGCGGCTGCTGTCCGGACCGGAGATTTCCGGTTTCCGGGGAGGCGCCGTCGCTGCGGTTCGGGGGTTTCTCGACCACCGGTCCACGGGCTACCAGCGTATCAGCGCCTGGGGGAGATGGCTTCCGGCGACGCTTCGCGCACGCGCCGACACGGAGCCGGACCCGGCGCTTGGCACGGGGCCGGACACAGCACCCGATACGGGCGCGGACCAGGACGCGGGCCCGGACACGTACCCGGACGCGGACCTGATCGCGACCCCGGACACAGGCCGGTCACCTGGTCATCGTCGACTGCTCACCCGTTCGGCCCAGGCGCGTTGTCCGGAGCAGCACGCAGATCATCTACGTGCGTCGTATCCTGCTCGGACACTCGCTGCCGAGCCCGGCCCGACACCAGGGCACCACCCCTCGCCCCCTCATCATCGGAACAACGAGAGCTCGTCAGTTCGTTGAACAAAGATCGGCGTTTTGCCTCACGGCTGAGCGGCTGCTTGGCTTCACCGCTCAACGACGCACGACAAACGACCCTTTGACCGCACTAGCGACCGCCCCATTCGCGTGGGGTGACGTGGCCGTTCGACTGGAGTTGCACGTGGCCGGGCGCATCGAAGACTACGCACTCATCGGAGACATGCAGACGGCGGCGCTGGTCTGCCGGGACGGCACCGTCGACTGGCTGTGCCTGCCGCGCTTCGACTCGCACGCCATCTTCGCCGGTCTGCTCGGCACCGAGGAACACGGGTTCTGGCGGCTGGGTCCGGCCTGTTCCACCGACGCCACGCCGCCCCCGGCGGACCGGCGGAGCTACCGCGGCGACTCGCTGATCCTGGAGTCCGAGTGGGACACCCCGCGCGGCACGGTCCGGGTGATCGACTTCATGCCCCCGCGCGAGAACGCCGCCCCGCAGCTGATCCGGATCGTGGAAGGCGTCTCGGGCCGCGTACCGGTGCAGTCGACCCTCCGGATGCGCTTCTCCTACGGCCGGGTGGTGCCGTGGGTGCACCGGCACGACGGGCGCACCGTGGCCGTCGCGGGCCCCGACTCGGTGTGGTTCGACACCAGCGCCGAGACCTACGGCGAGTCGCTGACGACGTACACGGACTTCACGGTCTCCCCGGGCGAGCGGATCACCTTCACCCTCTCGTGGCAGCCCTCGCACCACGCTCCGCCCGGACTCCCCGAGCCCGAGCAGCAGCTGGAGGCGACCGAGGAGTTCTGGCGCGAATGGGTGGATCACTGCACGTACCACGGCCCCTACCGGGAGGCCGTGGTCCGCTCGCTGATCACGCTCAAGGCCCTCACCTACGCGCCCACCGGCGGCATCGTCGCGGCCCCCACCACCTCGCTGCCGGAGGACATCGGCGGGGTGCGCAACTGGGACTACCGCTACACCTGGCTGCGCGACGCGGCCATCACCCTCTCCTCGCTGCTGCGCACCGGCTACCGCGAGGAGGCCCGCGCCTGGCGCGAGTGGCTGCTGCGGGCCGTCGCGGGCGACCCGGAGAACCTCCAGATCATGTACGGCATCGCGGGCGAACGCGAGCTCGGCGAGGCCGAGCTGGACTGGCTGCCGGGGTACGAGAACTCCAGCCCGGTCCGGGTCGGCAACGGCGCCGCGCACCAGCTCCAGCTGGACGTGTACGGAGAGGTCACCGAGGCCCTGCACCTGGCCCACATGACGGGCCTGGCCCGCAACGACTACGCCTCCCTGCTCCAGCTGAAGCTGATCCGCTACCTGGAGGACCACTGGGACGAGCCGGACGAGGGCATCTGGGAGGTGCGCGGCCCGCGTCGGCACTTCGTGCACTCCAAGGTGATGGCCTGGGTCGCCGTCGACCGCACGATCAAGCTGATCGAGTCGGGGGACGCGAACGGCCCACTGGAGAAGTGGCGCCAGCTGCGCGAGGACATCCACCGGGACGTGTGCGAGCGTGGCTACGACAAGGAGCGCAACACGTTCACCCAGTCGTACGGCTCGAAGGAGCTGGACGCCGCGCTGCTGCTGATTCCGCAGATGGGCTTTCTGCCGCCGGACGACAAGCGCGTGATCGGCACGATCGAGGCGATCCAGCGCGAGCTGTCCACCTCGGACGGCTTCATCCTGCGCTACCCGACCGACGGCAGCCACGAGGGCGTCGACGGGCTCCCGGGCGACGAGGGCGCCTTCCTCGCCTGCTCGTTCTGGATGGCGGACGACCTCGCGATGATCGGCCGGGTCGACGAGGCCCGCAAGCTGTTCGAACGGCTGCTCGCCCTGCGCAACGACCTGGGCCTGCTCGCGGAGGAGTGGGACTCCCGCCTCCAGCGCCAGGTGGGCAACTTCCCGCAGGCCTTCAGCCACGTCCCGCTGATCGACACGGCACTGCGTCTGACGGCGTCCGGGGCCTACGCGGGCTGAACCGGACCGCACGGCCGCCTCCCTCCTAGGCTGGATGGGACAGACACCCCTATCGGGAAGGGGGCGGCCATGGCTCCCCCATCGAAGGCGGCCACTGCCCTCGCGGCGCTGCGCGCGGACCTCTCGGGCGAGGTGTTCGCCCCGGGGGACGAGGGGTACGACGCGGCCCGGACCGTTTTCAACGCCATGATCGACCGGCGCCCGGCCGTCGTCGCGCAGTGCGCCGACGAGGCCGATGTCGTCCGGGCGGTGCGCTTCGCGAGGGACCTGGACCTGCATGTCGCGGTGCGCGGCGGCGGACACAGCGTGGCGGGCATGGGGCTCGGCGACAACGCGCTCGTCGTCGATCTGCGCCGGATGCACGAGGTGACCGTCGATCCGGCGTCCGAGGCCGTACGGCTCGGCGGCGGCGCCACCATGAGCCATCTGGACCGCGCCACCCAGCCCCACGCCCTGGCCACCACCGGCGGCCGGGTCTCGACCACCGGAGTCGCCGGCTTCGTGCTGGGCGGCGGCACCGGCTGGCTGGACCGCTGGTGCGGCCTGGCCGTCGACAATCTGCTGGGTGTCGAGCTGGTCACCGCCGACGGCTCCCGCGTCCACGCCAACGACGACGAGAACCCCGAGCTGTTCTGGGCCCTGCACGGCGGCGGCGGCAACTTCGGCGTCGCCACCGCGCTCACCCTGAAGGTCCATGAACTGCCCCGGTTCTCGGCCGCGGTGCTGCTGTACCTCCCCGAGTTCGGCCCGGAGGTGGTGCGCACCTACCGCGACGTCATCGGGTCCGCTCCGCACGAGGCGGGCGGCGTTGTGATGTACCTGACCGGCCCGCCCCAGGAGTTCGTGCCGCCGCCCCTGGTCGGGCGGCTCGTGTGCGTCGCGCTGCTCACGTACGCGGGCGCCGAGGAGGCCATGCGCAAGCTCGCCCAGCCGCTGCTGGCGCTGCCGCACGAGGGGGAGGTGGTGGCCGAGCTGCCGTACGCCGACTTCCAGACCATGTTCGACGATCCGCCGGGGATGCGGAACTACTGGTCGGCGGAGTACCCGGCGAGCCTGCCCGACGAGCTGGTGGACGTCTTCTGCGCCCTCGCGGAGACCGTGCCCGTGCCGACCGGCACCCGGCACGTGCTGTTCCCGCAGGGCGGCGCGATCGCCGAGGGGCCCGCGCAGTACCCGGTGCCCTACCGGGACGCGCCGTGGGCGGTGCACCCGTTCGGGGTCTGGGAGGACCCCGCCGACGACGAGCGGGCCGTGGCGTGGGTGCGCAGCGTACGGGCCGGTGTCCGGCCGTGGAGCACCGGCGCGGTCTACCTCAACTTCATCGGCGACGAAGGCTCGGAACGGGTGGAGGCCGGCCTCGGCGCGGAGAACGGCCGGCGGCTCGGCGAACTGAAGCGGCGGTACGACCCGGACAACGTCTTCCGGTTCAACCACAACATCCGGCCGCTCTGAGTCTCCGCGGGTCGCGGCCCATGCCGGCCGTTTCCACGGGTCCCGGCCCGCGGCGGCCGTTTCCGCGGGTCGCGGCCCGCGGCGGCCGGGGCGGGGATGTCGTCCGGACGTCCGCGCAGGTAGCGTCCGTGCATGGACAGCAGCACCGAGCATCACCCGGACGGCCGCACGGACGGCCCCCGGGACCGACGATTCGACAGCCAGGGCGCCGGGATCACCGTGCAGCGCGCGCTGGAGCTGCCGGGGCTGCGCAGCGGGCTCCCGGAGGTCCTCGCGGGCGCCGACCGGCTGTCGCGGACCGTGCGCTGGGTGCACGCGGGCGAGGTGCCGAACATCGCCTCCCTGCTCAAGGGCGGCGAACTGCTGCTGACCACGGGGTACGGAATCGGCACCCGCCCCGCCGACCAGCGCGCGTTCGTGCGCACCCTCGCCGAGCGCGGCATCGCGGCCCTGGTCGTCGAGCTCGGGCCGCGCTTCACCCGGCTGCCCGCCGCCCTGGTCGAGACCGCGCAGACGGCCGGTCTCCCGCTGGTCCAGCTGCACCGCGAGGTGCCGTTCGTGGCGGTCACCGAGGAGATCCACACGGAGATCGTCAACGGCCACTACGCCCTGCTCCAGCGGGCCGAGGAGGTGCACCGCCGATGTACCGAGGCCCTGCTGGGCGGCGGCGGGATCCCGCAGGTCCTCGGCATCCTGGCCGACTTCAGCGGCAACCCGGTCTTCCTGGAGACGACCGACGGACGCCTCCTGTACGCCGCCGGGGCGGGTCCAGAGGGCGCGGATCCGCTCCAGGTGTGGGAGGGGCTGCGCGGCCAGCACAGGGACACTCCGCCGCCGTCGGGCTCGGTGCTCGTCGACGTGCCCGGCGGGGGGCCGGGGACCGGCTCGGTGCGGGCCCGGCTGGTGCTGCTGCCCGTGCTCGGCCCGCTCGCTCCCGTGCACCGGATCGCCGCCGAACGGGCCGCGGGCATCCTCGCCGTGGTCCTGATGCAGGCCCGCCAGGAGGAGGAGCTGGCGGCGCGCGGCCGCGGCGACTTCCTGACCGATCTCGCCGAGGGCCGCATCGCCGCGGCGGACGCCCCCGCGCAGGCCCGCGTACTGGGCTTCAAGCCGGGCGACAGCCCCCTGCTGCCGGTGGTCATGCGGCTGGGCGACGCGCTCTCCCCGGCCGGCGGCTGGGCGGTGCTGGCGCGCGCGGTCGCCGAGGAGCTGGCGTCCGTGGGAGTGCCGGTCCTGCTCGGCGTACGACCCGTCGAGGGCCGGGTCCCGCTGCTGCTGGGCCTGCGCTCGGAGTCGGAGCGGCCGGCGGTCGCCGACCGGGTCGCGGCGGCGCTGCGGGCCGGGGCGGAGCGGGCGGGCATGCAGCGGCCGGGGGCCCCGCAGCCGGTCGTGGTCGTCGGGATGGCCGGCGGCTGGGCGGCGGCGTCGGCGGGCCTGCGGCACGCGGCGGAGACGGCGACCGCGGCCCAGGGGCTGCCCGGCCGCCCCTGGTACGACGCCCGCCGCCTCGACATCGACCTGCTGCTGTGGCGCCTGCGGGACCATCCCGACCTGGCGGCCTTCGTGGACCGGGCGATCGGCCCGCTGCGCGAGCACGACAACCGCGCCAGGCCGCCGCTGCTGCCGACGCTGGAGACGTATCTCGCCCATGCGGGCCGCAAGGCGGAGACGGCCCGCGAACTCCATCTCAACCGTCAGACGCTGTACAACCGCCTCGCCCGCATCGGCGAGTTGCTGGGCACGGACCTCGACGACCCGCAGACGGTCCTGGTGTTGAGCCTGGCCCTGCGGGCGCGCCGGCATGTGCCCTGAGCGGCGGCCGCTCAGGGCAGCGGCGTCGGCTGCGTCAACTCGTCGTAGACGCTGAGCACCTGGTTGACGGTCTCGTCCTCGGTCGGCCAAGTCGCCGCCTGCCGCACGCCCTTGTCGGCCAGCAGCGCCCGGCGCCCGGGGTCGCCCAGCAGGCGCAGGACGGCGTCGCAGAGGGCCTCGGCGTCGCCGTACGGCACCAGTTCGGCCGCGTCGCCGACGAGTTCGGGGGTTCCGCCGACGCCGGTCGCGACGAGCGGGACGCGGGCCCGCAGCGCCTCCTGCGCGAACACGGACCGCGCCTCCCACCGGCCGGTCAGCAGCGCCAGGTCGGCCGCGGCGATCAGCTCGCCCACGTCGTCGCGGCGGCCGAGGAGCCGCACCGGCAGTGCCTCGTCCTCGATACGGCGCTGGAGCACCGCCCGCAGCGACCCCTCCCCCGCGACGACGACCAGCGGTTCGGGGTCGAGTCCCCGCCAGGCCCGCGCGGCATCCAGCAGCACCCGATAGCCCCGGTGCGGCTCCAGGGAGCCGACGGCCATCAGCAACGGGCGGCCGGTGGCGCCGAGTTCGGCCCGGACCTTGGAGCGGTGCCGGTCGGGGTCGTCCGGCTCGGCCGGACCGCCGGGTGGCCCGGGCAGCGCGACCGCGGCGAGCCGCGCGTCCCGGGCGCCCGTGCGACGGGCCCGGTCCACGAGGGACGAGGTGGTGCCGAGCACCACCGTGGCGGCCCGCACCACCCGGCGCTCCAGCAGCCGTACGAGATGGGCGCGGGCGCCCTCGGCGTACGCGCGGTCGTGCCAGGTGACGACGAGCGGGGTGTGCCGCCCGCTGAGGGCGAGCACGGCCCGGAAGGAGGCGTGCAGCCCGTGCGCGTGCACCAGGTCGGCGTCGGTGCAGGCCGCCCGGAGCGCGGCGACCGCCCCCGGGTCGCTGCTGCGTGGCACGTGCACGTGTTCGGCGCCGGCTCCGGTGAAGTCGTAGAGGTGATCGGCCTCGGCGGGGGCGCACACCGTGACCCGCACGCCCCGCGCGGCGAGCCCCGAGGCCAGGGAACGCACATGTGTGCTGCTGCCGGCGTTGCCTCCGCCCAGCACCTGCACGGTGCGCAGCGGCGACCGGCCGTGCGGCGAGGGGCGGCTGACGGGGCTCACGCGGCCGGGGCTCCTGGTTCGGCGTCGGACGGTCACGACGAAAATACAGAAGGACAGGGCGCGCGGGGTGCACCGCGCGATTCCCTCTCATGTCCTACGCCAAGGATGCCAGCACGTACGGGTGTTCCGGGAACCCCGACGAGTCGGACTGCTCCCCGCCCGACCGCACGCATCACTCACCCGAGTGAATCTGCCGTGCCCGGGCACAGCCCTGCGGCGCGTGTGCAGCCTTGCGGTGCCTGCGCCCCTGCGGCGCGTGCGCACCCCTGCGGCGAGTACGACTGCCGGGCAGGTGCGGCACCGAGGCGGATCCGCGCGGCGGACCTGCCCGGCGGACACGCCCGGCCGCGGTGCCCGGCCGAACCGCTCGGCCGATCCACTCAGCCGGAGCGCCGGCATGTCCGCTCGGCCGGAGCGCCGGACGGACCCGGAGCGTAAAGCGCCCGGCGGTCCCGGAGTGCGGGGCAGACCCGAGGCGCGCCCGGCGGACCGGGCCCGGAGCCCGGAGCCCGGCGCGCCCTGCCGGTCCGCTCGGCCCGGCCGGAGTTCCCCGGCCGAGCCGCTCGAGCGAAGCGCTCAGGCGTCCGCGCGGGCCGCCGCCAGCAGTTCCTCCGCATGGGCCCGCGCCGTCTGCGAGTCCTCCTGGCCGGCCAGCATCCGGGACAACTCCCTGATCCTGTCCTCCCCTTCGAGCACCTTCACGCCGGAGCGGGTCACCGATCCGTCGTTGGTCTTCTCCACCAGCAGCTGCCGGTCCGCGAAGGCCGCCACCTGCGGCAGATGGGTGACGACGACGACCTGCGCGCTCTTCGCGAGCCGGGCCAGCCGCCGTCCGATCTCCACCGCCGCCTTGCCGCCGACACCGGCGTCGACCTCGTCGAAGAGGTACGTCGGCACCGGGTCCGTCCCGGCGAACACGACCTCGACCGCCAGCATCACGCGCGAGAGCTCACCGCCGGACGCGCCCTTGGCGATGGGCCGCGGCGGGGCACCCGGGTGCGGGGCCAGCAGCAGCTCCACCTCGTCGGCGCCGGACGGCCCGTACGCGACCGTGCGTCCGCCGACCTCGACGCCCTCGGCGTCCTCCGTCTGGCGCAGGTCGAACGACACGCGCGCGTGCGGCATGGCCAGCGAGGCCAGCTCGGCGGTCACGGCCGCCGCGAACCGCTCGGCCGCCTCCGTCCGGGCGTCCGTCAGCGCCTGGGCGAGCCCCCCGAGTTCGGTGCGCAGCGCGTCCCGCTCGGCGGTCAGCTCGCCGATCCGCTCGTCGTCGCCGTCCAGCTCGGTCAGCCGGCCCGCGCCCTGCTCGGCCCAGGCCAGCACGGAGGCGATGTCCTGGCCGTCCCGGCCGTACTTGCGGGTCAGCGCGGTGAGCGCCGCCCGGCGCTCCTCGACGGCCGCCAGCCGCAGCGGGTCGGCGTCCAGGTCGTCGGCGTAGCCCGCCAGCTCCCCGGCCACGTCACCCAGCAGGATCCCGATCTCCCCGATCCGGTCGGTCAGCGCGGCCAGCGCGGGGTCGTGCGACCGTACGGCCTCCAGAGCCCGCTGTGCGCCCGCCACGAGCGTCGCGGCGTCGATGCCCTCGGGATCCTCCGGGTTGCCCGCGAGAGCGGCGTGTGCGGCCGTGGCGGCCGACGACAGCGCCTCCGCGTGCCCGAGCCGCTCCGCCTCCTCGGCGAGCTCCACGTCCTCACCGGCACGCGGCTCGACACCCGCGACCTCGTCGAGGCCGTAGCGCAGCATGTCGGCCTCCTGGGCCCGCTCACGCGCACGGGTGACGATCTCGTCGAGCTCGGCGGCGACGGCCCGCAGCCGCCGGTAGGCCTCCGTGTACTTGGCGAGCGGCCCCGCGACGGCGTCGCCCGCGTAACGGTCGAGCGCCGCCCGCTGCCGCGAGAGCTTCAGCAGCCCCTGCTGGTCGGTCTGTCCGTGGACGGCCACCAGTTCGTCGGCGAGTTCGGCGAGCATCCCGACGGGCACGCTCCGCCCGCCCAGATGGGCACGCGAGCGCCCCTCCGCGGAAACGGTACGGCTGATCAGCAGAGCCCCGTCGTCGAGCTCGGCCCCCGCCTCCTCCGCGCGCACGATCGCGGCCGTGTGCGCGGGCACGGAGATCCGCCCCTCCACGACCGCGTTCTTCGCCCCGATCCGCACGAGCGCCGGGTCCGCGCGCCCGCCGAGGAGCAGCCCCAGGCTGGTGACCACCATGGTCTTGCCCGCACCCGTCTCACCGGTGACCGCGGTGAACCCGGGCGACAGCTCGACGACAGCGTCGTCGATGACCCCGAGAGACCGTATCCGCATTTCCTCCAACACGCACCCGACCATACGAGGTTTTCCGGGCCGTGTGCGACGCCGCCCCCTGCAACGAGTGCCGAGCGTTACCTGCCCGGGGTAATCCTCGTTGGGCTCCCGGCCTCCGCGCTCCCGCGGGGGCCGATCCCGTCCGCCCGCTCCCGCGGGGGGCTGTCCGGTCCGCAC
>NZ_JBEOWS010000093.1:0-27740 GCF_040296125.1 Streptomyces sp. NPDC002265
GGAGACGTCACCGGCCCGCCGCCGTGTCCGCGTCCTCACCGCCGGTCGGTGCGGGCCGGGGCCGTCGCGCCGTCGGCCGCGTGGGCGGCCCAGTCAAGGATCTGGACGGCCGACCCGGCCGCCTCCAGGCCCCGGCAGCGGTCGTGGTGACGGCGGGCGATGCCGTCGAGGTCGAGGTGGGCGCCGAAGGCCGGGTGGGCGGTCAGGCGCCGGGCGTAGGCCCACAGGGCCGGGTGGTCGACGAGCCGGTGCACGGCGGCGGCGTCCAGATGGTGGCGGTGCACGGTGTCGAGGGTCACCAGGGTCGCCCACAGCTCCACGTCGGCGGCGGTGAGCCGGTCGCCGGCCAGCCAGGTGCGGCCGGCCAGCCTGCGCTCCAGCGCGCCGAGCGCGGCCAGCAGGGTGTCGAGGGCGGCGGCCCGCTCGTCCTCGGCGGCCCCGGCGCGTCCGGCGTGCTGCGCGGCCTCGTCGATGTTGGACACGCACAGCCACTCGATGGCCTCGGTGCCGTCCGGGTAGAGCGAGGGGCCGTCGCCGCCGAAGCCGCGGGCCAGGTCGCGCATGATGTCCGGGGCGTGGGTGCTGACGATCCGCCCCGACCAGTCGTCGGCGAGCACCGGCGCCAGGGCCGGTCCGGTGTAGCGGTGGGCGCTGGCCTCGTACAGCGGGCGCAGTGCGGTGTGTCCGCCGTCGGGGTCGTCGGGGACCGCCGGCAGCCAGGTCACCGGGCAGGTCTCGGAGAGGCCGAGCAGGCTGTGGGTGACGGCGATGCGCAGCCCCTCGGGACAGGCGGTGGACAGATGGAGCCGGTAGCGGCGCGGTACGGCGTAGTGGCCGCTGCGCGCGTCGCGGCCGAGGCGGCCGCGGAAGGCGGGGGTGACGCGGGCGGAGGACACGGCGGCGAGCGGTGTGACGGTCATGACTCTCCCCGAGAACGATCGCGCGACGGACGCGCGGCGGAAGCGACGTCGGACGGGCGGCCCGGTGCGCTCGGACGGCAGCCCGCGGAAGGCGGCGGCCGGGGCGTGCGGGGCCGGCTCAGACGGCTCGGCCGATCGCACTGCAGACGCGCTGGAGGTCGATGTGACGGCGGGAGGTCAGAAGAGGGGTCGGGCGAGGCGGCGAGGACGGCGAACGGCCCGCACGCGCGGTGACCGGCCCGAGGCAGCCCATGTTTCCCTACCTATTCACTAGGATTCCTATCGGGAGTGTCGGCCCGTCGTGAGCCGTCGTCAAGAGGGCGTTCGGCAAACGGACATGAGAAAGCCCCGGGACGCCTGGATCGCGCCCCGGGGTGTCCCGCTCGGCTCAGCTGTCGAAGTCGACGGTCAGTTTCTCCGACACCGGGAAGGACTGGCAGGTCAGGACGTAGCCCGCGTCGACCTCGCCCGGTTCGAGGGCGAAGTTGCGGCGCATGTCGGCCTCGCCGTCGGTGACCAGCGCGCGGCAGGTGCCGCACACCCCGCCCTTGCAGGCGAAGGGCAGGTCGGGGCGGGTCAGCTGGGCGCCGTCGAGGATGGTGCGGCGGCGGGAGAGGGCCGAGGTGGTGGAGCGGCCGTCGAGGGTGAGGGTCACCTGGCTGACCGGCCCGTCGGCGGTGTCGGTGTCCTCGTCGTGCCGCACCTCGCGGACCGGTTCGTCGTCGGCGTAGAACAGCTCCTGGTGGACGCGCCCGTCCGGCACCCCGAGACCGGCCAGTACCGCCTGGGCGTCGCGGACCATGCCGTGCGGGCCGCACAGCCACCAGTGGTCGGCGCCCTGTACGTCGACGAGGGCGCCGACCAGCGCGCGCAGCCGGTCGGCGTCGAGCCGGCCGGAGAGCACCTCGGCCTCGCGCGGCTCGCGGGAGAGCACGTGGGCGAGCTGGAAGCGGCTGGGGTAGAGGTCCTTGAGGTCCGCCAGTTCGTCGGCGAACATGACGGACCCGGTGCGGCGGTTGCCGTAGAAGAGGGTCACCCGCGAACGGGAGTCGGCGGCGAGGACGGACTCGGCGATGGACACCATGGGCGTGATGCCGGAACCGGCGGCGACCAGGACATGGTGGCCGGGCTCGGTGAGGTCGGGGGTGAACGCGCCGGTGGGCGCCATCACCTCGACCGTGTCGCCGGGGCGCACCTCACGCACCAGCCAGGAGGAGAACAGGCCGCCGGGCACCACGCGCACCCCGATCCGCGGCACGGAACCGGCCGGGGAGCAGATGGAGTACGAGCGGCGCTCGTCGCGCCCGTCGATCTCGCGCCGCAGGGTGAGCGACTGGCCCGGGGCGAACGCGAACTCCTCGGCGCGCTCGTCGGGGATCTCGAAGCTGACGGCGGCGGCGTCCTCGCACAGCGGCTGGACGGCGGCGACCCGCAGCGGGTGGAAGACCGGACGGCGGCGCGGACGTACGGCCGGGGCCGCGGCGGGGGCGTCCGGGGCCGAGGCGGGGGCGGTCGGGGCCATCAGATCTCCTTGACGTACTCGAACGGCTCGCGGCAGGCGAGGCAGCGCCACAGCGCCTTGCACGACGTGGCGGAGAACCGGGAGGTCTCCTCGGTGTCCGCCGAACCGCAGCGGGGGCAGGGCACGGCCGTGCGCCGGGTCGCGGACAGCACCAGCGGCACCGGGCCGGAGGCGGCGCGGCGGGGGGCGGCGCCGGGCGGCGCGATACCGTGCTCGGCGAGCCTGCGGCGCCCCTCGGGGGTGATCCAGTCGGTGGTCCACGGCGGGTCCAGGACGGTACGGATCTCCACCCGGGCGAATCCCGCGGCGCGCAGCCGGGCGGCCACGTCCGCCCGCATCTCGGCCATCGCCGGGCAGCCCGAGTAGGTGGGCGTCAGGCTGGCGACGACCGTGCCGTCCCCCGTCACCTCGACGTCGCGCAGGACGCCGAGGTCGGCCAGGGTCAGCATGGGCAGCTCCGGGTCCGGCACCTGCGCGGCGATGTGCCGGGCGCGCCGGACGTCCGCGGGCGGGGTGGCCGTGGTCACCATGTCGCCTCCGGGTGGGCCCGGGCCAGGCTCTGCAACTCGGCGAGCAGCGGGGCGAGATGCTCGGTGCGGTCGCCGTCGCGGCCGGCTCCGGGCAGCGGTCCTGCGTCGGGCAGGACGAGTCCGGCGGCGTCGAGCACCTGCCCGAGCACGGCCGTCACCTCCTCGCGCACGTCCGCCGCGTCGATCCCGAACCCCGGTCCGGTGGCGAGGAGTTCGTCGACGTACGGGAAGACGTCGGCGAGGGCGGCGCGCATCCTGCGGTGCGACTCGTCCGTGCCGTCGCCGAGGCGTACGGCCCATTCGGCCGCGTACTGCCGGTGGTAGGTCAGCTCCTTGACGCCCTTCGCCGCGATCGCCGCGAGCACGGGGTCGGCGCAGCCGGCCAGCCGCTCGAACAGGGCGAGCCGCCAGGCGGACAGCACCAGCAGCCGCACGACGGAGAACGCGAAGTCGCCGTTGGGCAGTTCGGCCAGCCGTACGTTGCGGAAGTCGTCCGCGTCACGGAAGTAGGCGTAGGCGTCCTCGCCGCGCCCGCTGCCGTCCGCCTGGCCGCAGCGCGCGTACAGCAGCCGGGCCTGGCCGAGGAGGTCGAGGCCGATGTTGGCCAGCGCCACCTCCTCCTCCAGCTCGGGGGCACGGGTGGTCCACTCGGCGAGCCGCTGGGCGGACACCAGGGCGTCGTCGCCGAGCGCCAGGCAGCAGGCGGCCAGCGCCGCGGCGTCCACACCGGCCGGCACGGACGTGTCCACGCCGTGCAGCGGGTCCTCGAATCCGGTGCCGAACGCCCAGCGGGCGTCGTCCTCGTGTCCCTCGGCGAGGGTCAGGTAGAGGTGGTCCTCACTCATGCCCTGCTCCTCAGATGTGCGGGACGTCGTCGGGGATGTCGTAGAAGGTGGGGTGGCGGTAGACCTTGTCCGCGCTGGGCGCGAAGAACGGGTCCTTCTCGTCGCGGGTGGAGGCGGCGATGTGCTCGGAGAGCACCACCCAGATGCTCACGCCTTCGTTGCGCCGGGTGTAGAGGTCGCGGGCGTGGGTCAGCGCCATCTGGTCGTCGGCCGCGTGCAGCGAGCCGACGTGCACGTGGTTGAGACCCCGCTTGCCGCGTACGAACACCTCGTACAGGGGCCAGTCCTGCTGTGTCATGCCGCCGTACCTTCCTGAACCCGCTTGTTCCGCTTCGCCGCGTGGGCGGTGGCCGCCTCACGCACCCAGGCGCCCTCGTCGTGGGCGGCCCGGCGGCGCTCGATCCGCTCGGTGTTGAGCGGGCCGTCGCCCTTGATGACCCGCATCAGCTCGTCCCAGTCCGGGGTGCCGAAGTCGTGGTGGCCGCTCTCCTCGTTCCAGCGCAGGTCCGGGTCGGGCAGCGTGACGCCGAGCTTCTCGGCCTGCGGGACCGTCATGTCGACGAACCGCCGGCGCAGCTCGTCGTTGCTGTGCCGCTTGATCTTCCAGGCCATGGACTGCGCCGAGTTGGGGGAGGCGTCGTCCGGCGGTCCGAACATCATCAGGGACGGCCACCACCAGCGGTTCACGGCGTCCTGGACCATCTCGCGCTGGGCGTCGGTGCCGCGCATCATGGTCAGCAGCAGCTCGTAGCCCTGGCGCTGGTGGAAGGACTCCTCCTTGCAGATCCGCACCATGGCGCGCGCGTACGGTCCGTAGGAGCTGCGGCACAGCGGCACCTGGTTGCAGATCGCCGCGCCGTCCACGAACCAGCCGATCACCCCGACGTCGGCGAAGCTCAGCGTCGGGTAGTTGAAGATCGACGAGTACTTCTGGCGGCCCTCGATCAGCATCTGGGTGAGGTCCGCGCGGTCCACGCCCAGGGTCTCGGCGGCGGAGTACAGGTACAGGCCGTGGCCGGCCTCGTCCTGGACCTTGGCGAACAGGATGGCCTTGCGGCGCAGCGACGGCGCGCGGGTGATCCACTCGCCCTCCGGCTGCATGCCGATGATCTCCGAGTGCGCGTGCTGCGCGATCTGCCGGACCAGGGTCTTGCGGTAGCCCTCCGGCATCCAGTCCCGGGGCTCGATCCGCTGGTCGCGTGCGATCGTCGCGTCGAAGTGCTCCTGGAGGCCCTCGGGGGCGGGCGTGGAGTCTGTCGTGGTCATCTGCACCAGCTTCCCAACCGACCATTCGTTCGGTTCCAGTGTGCCTGTTCCTTCACGACCGGGCAAGACCTTGACAGTCGGCGGCTGCGCGGGATTACGTTGGCGTTGCGCACGCTAACCGAATGTTCGGTCGGTTCACAAGGTGGTGAGATCGTGACGCAGGCCCGTGACACGGCCCCCGGCCCGGCGCAGGAGATGTTCGCCGCGGACGAGGCCTCCCGCAGTCTCGGCATGGAGCTGCTGGAGGTCGGCACGGGAAGCGCCGTGCTGCGGATGACCGTGACCCGCGCCATGGTCAACGGGCATCGCATCGCCCACGGCGGCTATGTGTTCCTGCTGGCCGACACCGCCTTCGCCTGCGCCTGCAACAGCCACGGCCCCGTGACCGTCGCGGCCGGCGCCGACGTCGACTTCGTCGCGCCCGCGTACGAGGGGGACGTCCTCGTCGCGACCGCGACGGAGCGCACCCGGTTCGGCCGCAGCGGTCTGTACGACGTGAGCGTGCTGCGCGGCGACGAGGTGATCGCGGAGTTCCGCGGCCGCAGCCGCACGGTGCGCGGTGCGCAGCAGGTTCGAAGCACACAGAGCAAGGAGTCGCGATGAGCAGCGCAAGCGGACTGACGGGCCCCGCGGCCCCCGGCGGCGGACGGCTCGGGGACCCGCTCCCCGCTGGGCTGCTCGACGACGGCGAGCGCCTGACCCGCGAGCAGCTGCGCGAACTCCAGCTGGAGCGGCTGCGCGCGACGCTGCGGCACGCCTACGACAATGTCGAGTTGTACCGCAGGAAGTTCGACGACGCGGGCGTCAAGCCCGACGACTGCCGCAGCCTGGCGGACCTGTCCCGGTTCCCCTTCACCACCAAGGCCGACCTGCGGGACACCTACCCCTTCGGCATGTTCGCCGTGCCCATGTCCGAGGTGCGCCGGGTGCACGCCTCCAGCGGCACCACCGGACGCCCCACGGTCGTCGGCTACACGGAGAACGACCTCTCCGTCTGGGCGGACGTCGTCGCCCGCTCGATCCGCGCCGCGGGCGGCCGCCCCGGCCACAAGGTCCACATCTCCTACGGCTACGGCCTGTTCACCGGCGGTCTGGGCGCGCACTACGGCGCCGAACGCGCCGGCTGCACGGTGATCCCCGCCTCCGGCGGCATGACCGCGCGCCAGGTGCAGATCATCCAGGACTTCCGGCCCGAGATCATCATGGTCACGCCGTCCTACATGCTCACCCTGCTCGACGAGTTCGAGCGGCAGGGCCTGGACCCGCGCGACAGCTCGCTGAAGGTCGGCATCTTCGGCGCCGAGCCGTGGACCGAGGAGATGCGCCGCGAGATCGAGGAGCGCCTCGACATCCACGCGGTGGACATCTACGGACTGTCCGAGGTGATGGGCCCGGGTGTCGCGCAGGAGTGCGTGGAGACCAAGGACGGGCTGCACGTCTGGGAGGACCACTTTCTCCCCGAGGTCGTCGACCCGATCACCGACGAGGTCATGGCCGAGGGCGACAGCGGCGAACTCGTCTTCACCTCCCTCACCAAGGAGGCGCTGCCGGTCATCCGCTACCGCACCCGCGACCTGACCCGGCTGCTGCCCGGCACCGCCCGGCCCGCCTTCCGCCGGATCGAGAAGATAACCGGCCGCTGCGACGACATGATCATCCTGCGCGGGGTGAACGTCTTCCCCAGCCAGATCGAGGAGATCGTCCTGCGCACCCCCGGGGTGGCCCCGCACTTCCAGGTGCAGCTGAGCCGGCGCGGCCGTATGGACCACATGGTGGTCCAGGTCGAGGCCCGCCCCGGCGCCGGTCCCGAGCAGCGCGAGGCGGCCGTGCGGACCATCGCCCAGGGGGTGAAGGACGGGGTCGGTGTCACCGTGGAGGTGACGGTCGTCGACCCGGAGACCCTGGAGCGCTCGCTCGGCAAGCTCCGCCGGGTGAAGGACCTGCGCGAACAGTGAGCCGCCGGCTCCGCGGCTGATTCCCGCATCCTCCAGGGGGTACGGGACAGCCGCGGGTACGGCGTGACGCTCCGGCCGCGCCGCCGGGGCGCCCGCCACGGGAGGTCGGCCCCGGGCCCACCGGCTGCGGCACGGTGCGGGCACACGAGAACCTGGAGGTACCGAGCGGGCGCCTCCCCCGGTCGAGGTCGACGGCGAGGAAGGCGAAGGAACTCGTTCCGGCAAGGGAGTTGAGAAGGAAGCCCCTTCATGGCCTCGACGTGGGCAACGCCGGCGTTCAGCCCGGGATCAGGTCGCGCAATTTTTCGAAGGTGCTGATCCACACCTGCCGCAGCAGGTTCATCCCGCCCGCGAGAGAGAGTTACCGGGCGCTCGGTCGCGCCGAGGAGCGGACACGTCGTTCTGCCCGCCCGCCGGGAAAACCCGTTGCGAGTGACCCGCATCGGATGTCTGACTGATCGCCCACCGAGCAGGCGGAGGGAACATGAGGACGTCGCTGCCCACCCCCTCGTTGCGCACCGCTCGCCTTCGCCTGCGCGCCTTCGAGGACGCGGATGCGGACGACCTGTTCGCACTGCACAGCAGCGCCTACGTGCTGCGCTACTGGGACGCGCCGCCGTGGAGCGACCGCGTGCGCGCCGAGAGGTTCATCGCGGCCTGCCGGCAGATGGCGCGGGAGGGCAGCGGGGCGCGGCTGGCCGTGGATCGCGTCTCCGACGGCGCGTTCATCGGCTGGTGCAGCCTGAGCAGGTGGAATCCGGACTACCGCAGCGCGTCGCTCGGCTACTGCTTCGCCGATGCGGCGTGGGGCCGCGGCTACGCGACCGAGGCCGCGCGCGCCGTGCTGCGCTGGGCGTTCGACACGCTGGACCTCAATCGCGTCCAGGCCGAGACCGATACGCGCAACGCGGCTTCCGCCCGCGTGCTGGAGAAGCTCGGCTTCGTGCGTGAGGGGACGTTGCGGGAGGACTGCGTCGTCGACGGCGAGGTCTCCGACTCGTGGGTCTACGGGCTGATCAGACGGGAGTGGCAGCCGCCGTCCGAGCCGGTTCCCGCCCACTGAGCAGCGTCGCCCAGCGCCCGGTACCGGCCAACCCCAGGCAACTGATGCGCTGGTCCCCGTCTGGTTCCCGTCCGGTCCCCGGGAAAGTTCGAGGGGCCGTCTCAGATGTCCTCTGAAACGGCCCCTCGATCTGCGACTTCGCAAGTCGGGACGACAGGATTTGAACCTGCGACCCCTTGACCCCCAGTCAAGTGCGCTACCAAGCTGCGCCACGTCCCGGTGCGAATTCCGCGGCGAACCGCGTGATCACGCAGGTCAACACTACCGTACGCGCACGGGTGCCTGCGTCGCGGCGCCCGTCGCGCGGGGCGGGCCGAGCGGGCCGGCGGTGCGCTTGACCGGGACCAGGAGGGCGGCCAGGGCCGCGCCGAGGCACAGCAGGGCGAGCAGGGCGAAGGCGTGGGTGTAGCCGGAGGCGTAGGGCAGGCCCGAGGGCTGGAGCCGGCCGGTCACCAGGACCCCGGTCACCGCGGCGCCGACCGAGCCGCCGATGGTGCGGATGTTGGCGTTCATACCGGTCGCGGCGCCGGTCTGCTCGGGCGGGACGCTGCCGACGACGAGGTTGGCCATCGAGGCGAAGGCCAGTCCGATGCCCAGGCCGAACACGCCCGCGACGAGCGCGACCTGCCACCGGGTGTCGTGCCAGAGGGTGAGGAAACCGAGGGCGAGGGCGCCGAGGGCCGCACCGGCGGTGAGCAGCGCCTTGGCTCCGACGCGCGGTTCCAGCCGTCCGCCCAGCACACCCGAGAGGAACATGGCGACCAGCATGGGCACCATCAGCAGCCCGGACGCGGTGACGCTCGCCCCGAAGCCGTAGCCGGCCGAGCCGGGGGTCTGGACGAAGCCGGGCAGGAAGGACCAGATCGAATACATCCCGGCGCCGAACAGCAGCGCGGCGAGGTTGGTCGTCCACACGGCGGGCAGCCTCATCACCCGCAGGTCGATCAGCGGGCTGGCGGAGCGGGCCTCGGACCGCAGCCACAGCGCGCACACCAGCGCGGCCAGGGCGAACAGCCCGATCACCCGGGGGGACCCCCAGCCCCACCGGCCGGCCTGGCTGAGCGGCAGCAGCAGGGCGACGAGCCAGCCGGACAGCAGTACGGCACCGGCCCAGTTGACCCGGCCCGCGGACCTGCGGGGCGACTCGGGGACGTAGCGCAGGGCGATGAGGACGGTGGCGGCGACCACGGCGACCGGGATCCAGAACAGCCAGCGGTAGTCGAGCGCGGAGACGATGGGGCCGGCGGCGACCATGCCGACTCCCCCGCCCGCGGCGATCACCGCGGAGAGGTTGCTGATGCTGCCGCTGACCTCGGCCGGGGCGAACTCGTCGCGGATGATGCCGAAGGCCAGCGGGAACAGCGCGCCGCCGATGCCCTGGACGATCCGGGCGACGATCAGCACGCCGATGTTCGGCGCGAGCGCGGCGAGCAGGCAGCCCGCGAGCACGGCCACCAGGACGGCGACCAGGGTGCGCTTCTTGCCCATGAGGTCGCCGACGCGGCCGAGGATCGGGGTGAAGACCGAGGCGGACAGCAGATAGGCGGTCATCACCCAGGTCGCGGTGGACTGAGAGGTGTGCAGCGCGTGCTGGACGGTCGGCAGGGCCGGCGCGATCAGCGACTGCAGCATGGAGAACACGCCCGCACCGGTCGCGAGGACCGCGAAGGTGAGGCGGGTGGACGTGCGGGGCATGGAGGGTCTCTCCGAATCCGGGCAGGGGTCGGGTACGTGCGGGCACGGGGCGGCCGGAGGCATCCGGCCGTGGCCGTGCCGGGTGGTGCGTCGCGGCGTGCCACGGGGCGGCGCCGGGCATGCCGACGGCCGCGGCTGACGCCGCGCGGGACGATGGCGGGGGCATGACGTGGTGACGACGGTGTCGTGACGTCGTGCGATGACGTGCAGTGCAGTGACGCGCAGTGACGTACGAAGGAGCGTGTCGCGGCCGGAGTGCGGCGCGGTGGATCGTGACGGGAGCGCGAGGGACGCGCGGCGGAAGCGGACTGGGGCGCGGCGGAGCGGTCGCGGGCGTGACGCGGTGGGGCGCGATCACGACCGCCGCAACCCCGCACTGCTAAAGTGGAGGTACCCCTCCACTGTAACGGAGGTACCCCTCCGTTTCAACCCAGTCCGCCCGGGAGGCAGCAGTGACGGCTCGGTCCTTTCCCGTCAGCGAGGTCGTCGCGGCCCAGCGGCCGCACCGCAAGGACGCGGCACGCAACTTCGACGCACTGCTGGCCGCCGCGCGTGAGGCGTTCGCCGAGCACGGCTCGGAGGCGTCGCTGGAGGACATCGCCCGCCGCGCGAACGTCGGCATCGCCACGCTGTACCGCAACTTCCCGACCCGCCGCGCGCTCTTCGAGAGCGTCTACGCGGACGAGGTGAACGAGCTGTGCCGGGTCGCGACGGAGGTGGTGGACGAGCTGGAGCCGTGGGAGGCACTGACGGCCTGGCTGAACCGCTTCGCGGGCTACCTGGTCACCAAGCGTGCCGTGCGCGAGGCGCTGGAGGACGAGTCGGAGATCTTTCTGGCCTGCCGGGACTCGATGTACGCGGCGGGCGGTCCGCTCTTCGAGCGGGCACAGCGGGCCGGAGCGGCCCGCCCGGACATGGATTTCGGCGATCTGCTGCGCCTGATCGCGGGCATCACGGCGACCTCCTTCGTGGACGACGCGCAGCGCGCCCGCGTCCTGGCCATCGCCCTGGACGGAGTACGCGCCGCACGCTGAGACCGCTCGGGCCGGAATCCCGGCTCCCGCCGGCCGGCCCGCCCCCTCACTCCGTCCCGGTGTACGCGGCCGTGGTCCGCCGGGCCGACTCGCGCGCCCGGGTCTCGTCCTCGCCGCCCGCGATGTTCGCCGCGCCCCAGGCCTCGCTGCTCGCGACGACGAACCGGCGGCCCTCCTCGGAGCCGAACCAGGCCATGGCCGCGGCCGGGTCGACCTGTTCGCCGGTGGCCAGGTGCAGGGACAGGCCCACGAGCGCCATGTCCCAGCCGACCCCGACGGCCCCCGGCCCGAACTCGGCCCACTTCGTGTCGTCGACGTGGGCGATGTGCTCCAGCTCGAAGCGGGTCGCGTTCTCGCCCTGCGGCGTCAGGCGCAGTTCGATCCAGCTCACCTCGCCGCCGAACTCCCAGGTCGCGAAGAAGCTCTTGGGCGGGTCGCAGCGCTCGACCGTGCCGCCCGCGTTGCCCTGGAGCTGGTAGTGGCCGCCGGGGCGGAGCTCGCCCTCGACCGGCAGGAACCAGCGGGGGATCCGCTCGGGGTTGGTGCAGGCGTCCCAGACGTCGTCGAGCGGGGCGTCGTACGTCTGGCTCACGACGACCACACGGGCCTCGCCGGCCTTGAAGTCTCGCTTGCCGACCTGTCGGCGTACGGCGTTGATCTGGTGGGTGACATCGATCACGGGGTGCTCCTCGGGGGTTCGTCGGCGTCGCGCAGCCGGCGCTCTCGCCGGCCGCGGGCCAGTTCCGTGGCCAGGGCGTCCAGGTGCGGGGTCCAGAAGCGGCGGAACCGGTCGAGCCAGGCGTCGATGTCCCGCAGCGGTTCGGAGTTCACCGCGTACAGACGGCGGGTCCCCTCGGGGCGCACCGTCGCGAAGCCGTTCTCCCGCAGCACCTTCAGATGCTGCGAGACGCCGGGCTGCGATATCCCGAACTCCGCCCGGACGATCTCGCCGACCGCGCCGGAGGTCATCTCCCCGTCGGCCAGCAGCTCAAGGATCCGTCGGCGTACCGGGTCGCCGAGGACGTCGAAGGCGTGCACCCGGCCAACATATCAGCAGGCACTTATATAAGCAGCCACTGAAGGAGACCTCGCGCCACGGATCTCGCGCCGCGGGTCTCGTACCCCCCTCCTCCCAAACCCGTCCGTGCACATGCCTGTCACTCTTCGCCGCGCCCCGCTACAACCTGGGGGCACACGGATCGCCTTCGCCCGAGCGCTGGAGGTACGGACATGAGCGGGCAGGACTTCTCCGGCCGGGCGGGCACCGCGTTCGTCGCGGGCGGCACCGGCGCCGTCGGGGCGGCGGTCGTCCGGGTGCTGGCCGAGCGCGGCAGCGACGTGACGTTCACCTACCGCAGCGACGCGGTGGCGGCCAGGGCTCTGGCGGACGAGGTGGACAAGCACGGCGGACGGGTCCGCGCGGTGCGACTGGACCTCCGCGACGAGACGGCCACGGCCGCCGCGGTGTCCGGGGCCGCCCGGACCCGCGGCGGACTGCACACGGTGGTGTACGCCGCCGGGCCGCACGTGCCGATGCTGCATCTGAGCCAGGTCGCGCCACAGCAGTACCGGGCCCAGCTGGAGGGCGACGCGGTGGCGTTCTTCAACCTGGTCCACCCCTGTCTGCCGCTGCTGCGGGAGAGCCGGGGCGGCATCGTCGCGGTCACCACGGTCGCCACGCGCCGCTTCCCGGTCCGTGACGGGCTGTCGTCGGGGGCCAAGGGGGCGGTCGAGGCGGTGGCGCGGGCCCTGGCCGCCGAGGAGGGGCGCTACGGCGTCCGCGTGAACTGCGTGGCTCCCGGCATGCTCACCGACGGCATCGCGGCACGGCTCATCGACTCCGGGGACCTCGACGAGCGGGCCCTCGCCGCCGCCCGGCGCGCCATCCCGCTGCGCCGCTTCGGCGAGGCGGGGGACATCGCGGAGGCGGTCGCGTTCCTCGCCTCGGACCGGGCCGGGTTCATCACCGGACAGGCGCTGGGGGTGGACGGCGGATACAGCGCGTGAACGGCGTACCGGACAATCGCCGGCGTCCGCGGAAGCCGGCACGCACCCTTCCCGGTCACTTCAAGATCGCTCCGTGGAATTCCCCCGCACCCGTCGCACGAGGGGAAAGGGCACCCCGATTCGGACATGCCACACCAAAGAAAGTTCCATATTCACCTATCGGTGTTTCGTCGATGTGTGAGGAGAGTGAACAGCCCGGCATCATCAAGGAATTGCTCCGATTTCCGACGCCTCTTCCGGCGCCCGCGACTGACCGAATCAATGCGCCCGCTTACTGCCCCGCTGTTTCAACATTGACCAGTCAGTAATAACGGGGCTACCTTTCAACCCGTTTCGAGCACGATCTTTGATCGGTGTTCCCGGTCCCCTCGGGTCCGGCCGGAATCCGACGCGCCGCCATCGTTGTCGTACCGCACCCCCCACCATGCAGTCTCAGCTTGATTCGGAGAATCATGACGTCTGCTGTGCGTTCCGAGGACATGATCATCGGCATCACCCCGTTCGGCGAACCCGACGCCGGACTCGCGGCGGCGGTGTGCCGGGCCGGCGGGCTCGGCGTACTCGACCTGGGCGACGGGGACCGAAGATCCCGTGACGCTCTGAGCCGGATGCGCCGGCTGGCCCCGGGCCCGTTCGGGGTCCGGATCGGCGCCCGCTGCCGGCTGGACCCCGCCGACCTGGAACCGGGGAGCGAGGACGCGGGACGGCCGGACACGGTGGTACTCGCGGTGGACGCGCCGTGGCGGGCCGAGGACGTGGCGGCCGGTCACCGGGTGCTGGTGGAGGTCACGGATCTCGACGGGGCGCGGGCCGCGGTCCGCGCCGGGGCGTACGGGCTGATCGCCCGCGGCAGCGAGTGCGGCGGCCGGGTCGGCGAACTGAGCACCTTCGTCCTGCTCCAGCAGCTGCTCGCCGCGCCCGGCATGCCGCTCCCCGTCTGGGCCTGCGGCGGAATCGGCCTCCGGACGGCGGCCGCCGCGATGGCCGGCGGGGCGGCCGGGGTCGTCCTGGACGGCCAGCTCGCGCTGCTGGCCGAGTCGTCGCTGCCGGAGGCGGCCGCCGCGCGGCTGCGGTCCCTGGACGGTTCGGAGACGGTGGTGCTGTCCGGTCACCGGGTGCTGCCGCGCCGTGGCCCGGACGCGCCGCGCATCGACGGCACCGACCCGGCGACGGTGGCCGCGGCACTTGGGGCGCAGGATCCGCGCACCCGGTTGCTGCCGGTGGGCCAGGACGGCTTCCTCGCGGCCCGGTTCGCGAGCCGCTTCGGTGATGTGCGCGGGACGGTGCGCGCGCTGACCGACGCGGTGCGCGAGGTCGTGGGCGACGACGTGGCCGCCGGGGCGCTGGGCGCGGGCTCCCCGATGAGCCGGGCGCTCGGCACCCGGCTGCCCGTCGCGCAGGGGCCGATGACCCGGGTCAGCGACCGTGCCGGGTTCGCGACGGCGGTCGCCGCGGACGGCGCGCTGCCGTTTCTCGCCCTGGCGCTGGCGGACGGCGCCCGCACCCGGGCGATGCTGACCGAGACCCGGGCCGCGGTCGCCGGGCGGCCCTGGGGGGTCGGCGTACTCGGCTTCGCGCCGGAGGAGGTGCGGACCGCCCAGCTGGAGGCGGTACGGGAACTGCGGCCGACGCACGCCGTCATCGCGGGCGGGCGCCCGTCCCAGGCGCAGGCGCTGGAGCGGGACGGGATCCGAACCTTCCTGCACGCGCCCTCGCCGGGACTGCTGCGGCAGTTCCTGGAGGCCGGGGTCCGCCGGTTCGTGTTCGAGGGCTCCGAGTGCGGCGGGCACGTCGGTCCGCGCGGCAGCTTCCCGCTCTGGGAGGCACAACTCGCGGTCCTGGAGGACTTCCTGGACGTGGCCGACGGGAACGGCGGGAACGGCACGGGCGGCACGGGCGGCAGAACCGGTGGGCGCGGCGGGCAGGACGGGCGGGACGCGCGCGGCGGGAACGGCGGACAGGACGGACGGGACGGGCGCAGCGGGAGTGCGGCCGGCGCGCTGGAGGTGTTCTTCGCGGGCGGTGTGCACGACGAGCGCTCGGCGGCGATGGTCGCCGCGCTCGCGGCACCGCTGACCGCGCGCGGGGCCGCCGTCGGGGTCCTCATGGGCACCGCCTACCTGTTCACCGAGGAGGCGGTCGCGCTCGGGGCGATCCAGCCGCTCTTCCAGCGCCGGGTACGGGCCGCCGAGCGCACCACGCTCCTGGAGACCGCGCCCGGTCACGCCACCCGCTGCGTCCCGAGCCCCTTCACCACCGGTTACCGCGAGCACGAGGGGCGGCTGCGGTCCGCGGGCCTGCCCGACCGGCGGATCTGGGAGGAGCTGGAACAGCTCAACATCGGGCGGCTGCGCCTCGCGAGCAAGGGCGTGGACCGCGACGACGGCGGGGCGCTCAGGCCGGTCGACGAGGAACGCCAGCTCACCGACGGCATGTTCATGGCCGGGGAGGTGGCCGTGCTGCGCTCCGCCACCACCACGGTCGCGGCGCTGCACCGGTCGGTGACCACCGGGGCCGCCGGGTTCCTCGCGGAGCGGACGGCACGGCTGCGCGACCGGCTCGACGCCCGGCCGGGGCAGCGGCCGGGCGGCTCCGGACCCCGGGAGCCGGTGGTGCCCGCGCCGCTGGACGTCGCGGTCGTCGGGATGGCCTGCATGTTCCCCGAGGCGCCCGACCTCCCCACCTTCTGGGCGAACGTCGTCGGCGGCCGGGACGTGGTCGGCGAGGTGCCGCCCGAGCGGTGGGACCCGGCCGTGCACTACGACGCGCAGGGCACCGGCGGCGCCACCCCCTCCCGATGGGGCGGCTTCCTGCCCCGCATCCCCTTCGACCCGCTGCGCTACGGCATCCCGCCGGCCTCCCTCGGCAGCATCGAGCCGGTCCAGCTGCTCGCCCTGGAGGCCGCCCGGCGCGCCCTGGACGACGCCGGATACGGCGACGGGGGACGGGAGTTCGACCGCTCCCGCACCTCGGTGGTGTTCGGCGCGGAGGCGGGCAGCGACCTGTCCAACGCGGCCACGCTGCGCGCCGTGCTCCCGTCGTACCACGGGCGCGTCCCCGAGGGCCTGGACGGCCAGTTGCCCCGGCTGACCGAGGACTCCTTCCCGGGCATGCTCGCCAACGTGATCTCCGGGCGGATCGCCAACCGGCTCGACCTCGGCGGCGCCAACTTCACCGTCGACGCCGCCTGCGCCTCCTCGCTGGCCGCGGTGGACGTCGCGTGCAAGGAACTCGTCGGCGGCACCAGCGACGTGGTGCTGTGCGGCGGCGCCGACCTGCACAACGGCATCAACGACTACGTCCTGTTCGCCTCGGTGCACGCGCTCTCCCCCACCGGTCGCTCCCGCTCCTTCGACGGCTCGGCGGACGGCATCGCGCTCGGCGAGGGCGTCGCCTGCGTCGTACTGAAGCGGCTCGCGGACGCCGAGCGGGACGGCGACCGGATCTACGGGGTGATCAAGGGCCTGGGCAGTTCCAGCGACGGCCGCTCGCTGGGCCTGACCGCGCCCCGCCCCGAGGGCCAGCGCTCGGCGCTGGAGCGGGCCTACCGCAACGCGGGTGTCTCCCCGGCGGACGTCGGGCTCGTCGAGGCGCACGGCACCGGGACCGTGGTCGGCGACCGCACCGAACTGACCGTGCTCGGCGAGGTGTTCGGCGCGGCCGGGGCCGAGCCGGGCAGTTGTGTGCTCGGTTCGGTCAAGTCGCAGATCGGGCACACCAAGTGCGCCGCCGGACTGGCCGGGCTGATCAAGACCGTGCTGGCGCTGTACACCGGAGTCCGGCCGCCCACCCTGCACCTGGAGCACCCCAACGCGGCCTGGGACGCGGAGCGCAGCCCGTTCGTCTTCCACACCCGGGCCCGGCCGTGGGCGGCTCCGGCAGGGCAACGGCTCGCCGGTGTCAGCGCGTTCGGCTTCGGCGGGACCAACTTCCACGTGGTGCTGGGGGCGTACGCGCACGGCGCCCCGCCGGCCGGGACGCTGGACGTCTGGCCGGCCGAACTCTTCCTGTTCCGGGGCCGGGACACCGCGGCGGCGCACCGGGCCGTCGAGGAGCTGCTCGCGGCCGCCGAGGCCGAGGGCCGGCCGTGGCGGCTGCGCGACCTGGCGCTGAGCGCGGCCCGCCGGGCCGACATCTGCCCGGATCCGGCGCGGGTCGCGGTCGTGGCCGCCGACGTGGACGAACTGATCGTACGGCTGCGGCAGGCGCTGGCCGGCGAGCACGATCCGGCGCACGGCGTCCATCTCGCCGACGGTCCCACCGCCCCTCCCGCCCAGGACCCGGCCGAGGGCAAGGTCGCCTTCCTGTTCCCCGGCCAGGGCAGCCAGCGCCCCGGCATGCTCGCCGACCTGTTCGTCGCGCTCCCCGAGCTGCGCCACTACCTCGAACTCGGCGCCGACCAGGCGGACCGGCTGTACCCGCCCGCCGCCTTCGAGGACGGCGCACACGACCGGCAGCGGGCGGCGCTCACCGACACCCGGGCCGCGCAGCCCGCCCTCGGCATCACCGGACTCGCCGCCCACGCCCTGCTCACCACGGCCGGGGTGCGGCCGGACATGGCCGCCGGGCACAGCTACGGCGAACTGGTCGCCCTGAGCGCGGCCGGCGCCCTCGACCCCGAGACGCTGCTCGCGCTCAGCCACGAACGGGCGGCGGCGATCCTCGCGGCCGCCGGGGCGGACCACGGGGCGGACCCGGGCACCATGGCCGCGGTCACGGCCGGCGCCGCCGAGGTCACCGAGGCCCTGCGGACGGCGGGGGCACCGGCCACGGTGGTCGTCGCCAACCGCAACGCCCCCCGCCAGACGGTGATATCCGGCCCGGCCGACGACGTCACGGACGCCGTACGGCTGCTGCGCGAGGCGGGGTACGGCGCCCAGCGCATCCCCGTGGCCTGCGCGTTCCACAGCCCCCTGGTCGCCGCGGCCGGCGAGCGGTTCGCGGCGGCGCTCGCGGCCCGGCCGGTGCGCGCGCCGGAGTTCCCGGTGTGGTCCAACCGCACCGCGCGGCCGTACGCCGCCGACCCGGACGCGGTACGGGCCGGACTCGCCGCGCAGATCGGCGCCCCCGTCGGGTTCGTCGAGCAGATCGAGGCGATGTACGAGGCGGGTGCGCGGACCTTCGTCGAGGCCGGTCCCGGCTCCGTGCTGACCCGGCTGACCGGACAGATCCTCGGCGACCGGCCGCACCGGACGGTGGCCTGCGAACCGCATGCGGACAGCGGACTGCGCGGCTGGCTGGACGCCCTGGCCCGGCTGGCCGTCGCGGGACTGCCGGTGCGCACCGGCCCGCTGCTGCGCGGCCGCGACGCCGTCGACGCGGTGCGTACGCCCGTGCCGAAGCGGCCCGGCTGGACGGTCGACGGACAGTTGGTACGCACCGCCGCCGGAGACCTCCTTCCCGGTGCGCTCGCACCGGCCCGACGAGTCGTGGAGACGACTGTGCCGACGAACCCCCCGCACGCGGTCCCGTCCGACCCGTACGGCCACCACGGCCCGCACGGTCAGAACCGCCAGGCCGCCCAGGACGCGCTGATCGCCGAATTCCTGCGCACCAGCCGCGAGATGATCGCCGCCCAGCGCGATGTGCTGATGACCTATCTCGGAGCGCCGGCCGGGGAGCGGACGGCCGCGCCGCCCGCCGCCGTCCCGCTGCCCCCGCAGGCCGCCGCACCGCAGGCTGAGCCGCCGCGCGCGTCTGTGCCGTCGCCCCAGCCGCCGCCGGTCACCGCATCGTCGGCCGCCGAGGCGGTCGGCACCGGGGCCGCACCGGTCGCGGGACCCGACGTCGGGCAGCTGGTCCTGGAGATCATCAGCGAGCGCACCGGCTATCCCCTCGACATGATCGAGCCCGATCTGGACCTGGAGGCCGACCTCAGCGTCGACTCCATCAAGCGGGCCGAGATCGCCGGTGAACTGGCCCGGCGCCTGGGCGCCGGGAGCGGCACGGACCTCGCCGGTCTCGACGACGCCGAGATGGAGGAACTGGCGAAGGCACGGACGGCCGCCGCGGTGACCGACTGGCTGACCGCACGGCTCTCCGGACCCGCCGAGGCGACCGAGACGGCTGATACAGCTGATACAGCTGAGATACCTGAGTCGGCTGAAGCGACCGAGGTGACCGAAGCGAGCGACGCGGTCGAGGTGCAGCGGGCGGACGGGGCGGCCGAAGCCGTGTCGGCGGCCCACGACGCGACGGTGCCCGACGACGAGACGCATGACGACGAGGTGCACGACACGGCCGTGCGCGGCGAGGCGCCCAAGCGGTATCTCCTGCGGTCGGTGCCCCTCGGACCGCAGGACGGTGAGGCGGATCCGGCGGCCGAGCTGTCCGGGACCCGGTGGGTCGTCCTCGGCGACGCTCCCGAGATCGGCGCCCGGCTCGCCTCGTACGGCGCCGAGGTCGCCGTACGCGACCGGGACCATCTGCTCACGCAGGACGACGGCCGGATGGACGGGGTCGTGTATCCCGTGACGGGTGACACGCCGGTGCTGCCGGACGCCTTCCCCGTCCTGAAGGCCGCCCTGGCCCGGGGACCGCACCGGCTGCTGGCCCTGCGGCCCGTCCACGGGGACGCGCCGGACACCGTGGCGGCGGGGCTGCGCGGCTTCTTCCGCACCGTGGAACGCGAGTACCCGCTCACGGTCGCACGGACGGTGGAGGTGGCCACCGCATCGGCCGCCCCGGACCCGACGACCGTCACGAGCACACCGACCGTCAGGAACACCCCGGCCGTCGCGAACACCCCGGCCGTCACGAACACGCTGACCGTCGCGGAGGCGCTGCTGCTCGCGGACGCGCTGGTCGACGAGGTGTGCGCGCCCGACCGCACCCCGGTCGTGCTGCGCCGGCCGGAGGGCCGGTTCGGTCTGGAGCTCGCCGAGGCACCGCTGGGCATCCTCGGCAGCACCGGCGCCGGACCGGCCGGTGCCGGAGCGGCCGAGGCCGCCGCGCTCGGCCTGGACCGGGACGCGGTGGTCCTGCTGGCCGGCGGGGCACGCGGCATCACCGCGCAGTGCGCCGTGGCCCTCGCCGCGGCGGCCGGGTGCCGGCTCGAACTGCTCGGCAGGACACCCGCGCCGGACGGCCCGGAGGATCCGGACACGGCCGCCGCCCGCACCCCGGCCGCACTGCGCGCGGCGCTCGCCGCCCGCGGCGGGATGACGCCGGCCGCGATCAACCGGGTCGCCGGACTCCTGCTCGCCCAGCGGGAGATCACCGCCACGCTGGCGGAACTCGGGGCGCTCGGCAGCCGGGTGCGCTACCGCTGCGTCGACTTCCGGGAGCCCGAGGCGGTGCTCCAGGCGGTGAAGGAGATCCACGCCGAGCACGGCCGTCTCGACGGCGTCGTCTACGCGGCCGGGGTGATCGAGGACCGGGTCGTCGCCGAGAAGACGCCCGAGTCCTTCCAGCGGGTCTACGGCACCAAGGCGACCGGCGCCGACGCCCTGCTCACCGCGCTGGAGGAGCTGCCCGACGGGCCCGCGTTCAGCGTGCTGTTCGGCAGTGTCTCCGGGGTCCTGGGCAACCGGGGCCAGGCGGACTACGCGGCCGCCAACGACGCGCTCCAGACGCTCGGCGCGGCCTGGGCCGCCCGCACCGGGCACCGGGCGCTGACGGTGCACTGGGGACCGTGGGCGCCGGCCGCCCGGCACGGCGGCATGGTGGGCCCGGAACTGGCCCGCGCCTACGGCCGCCGGGGCATCCGTCTGATCGACCCCGAGGAGGGCACCGCGGCCCTGCTGCGCGAGCTCGCCTGGGGCGACGCGTCGACGACCGCCGTCGTCTACACCGCCTCGGGCTGGTGAGGGCCGCGGTGACGGGTCCCGCGCAGGGTCCGGCGGTCGCCATCGTCGGCATGTCGGTACTGCTGCCCGGCGCCCCGGACCTGGACGCGTACTGGCGCAACCTGCGGGACGGCGTGGACGCGATCGGCGAGGTGCCGCGGGACCGGTGGGACGTCGACTACTACCGTCCCGGCACCGCGTCCGCACCGGCCGTCGCCGACCAGGTGTACTGCCGCCGGGGCGGGTTCGTGGACGCACTGGCCGAGGTGGAGGTGACCCGGTTCGGGATCATGCCGAACTCGGTGGCCGGCACCGAGCCCGACCAGCTCATCGCGCTGCACGTGGCCGCCGCCGCCCTCGCGGACGCGGGCGGCACGGACCGGCTGCCCGACCGGCGGCGGGTCGGTGTCGTCCTCGGCCGGGGCGGCTATCTCACCCCCGGACTGGTCCGGCTCGACCAGCGGGTGCGCACGGCCGGACAGCTGGTACGCACCCTCGGCGAACTGCTCCCCGACCTGACGGATGATCAACTTCGGCTTGTGCGGGCGGCTTTCACCGACCGACTCGGGCCGGACAGCCCGGAGTCGGCGATCGGTCTGGTGCCCAACCTGGCAGCCTCGCGGGTGGCCAACCGGCTCGACCTGCGCGGCCCGGCCTACACCGTGGACGCCGCCTGCGCCTCCTCGCTGGTCGCGGTCGACCAGGCGGTGGGCGAGCTCGCCTCGGGCCGCTGCGACCTGATGCTCGCCGGAGGCGTCCACCACTGCCACGACATCACGCTGTGGAGCGTCTTCTCCCAGCTGCGCGCCCTCTCCCCCAGCGAGCGCATCCGCCCCTTCCACCGGGACGCCGACGGCATCCTCGTCGGCGAGGGCACCGGCGTCGTCGTACTGAAGCGGCTGGCCGACGCCCGGCGCGACGGCGACCGCGTCTACGCGGTGATCCGGGGCACCGGGGTGGCGAGCGACGGCCGGACCGGGGGTCTGGTCAACCCCGATCCCGGCGGTCAGGCGAGCGCCGTGCGGCAGGCGTGGCTGGCCGCCGGACTCGACCCGGCCGCGCCCGGCTCGGTCGGGCTGCTGGAGGCGCACGGCACCGCGACCCCGGCCGGCGACCGGGCCGAACTGGCCACGCTCGGCGCGGTGTTCGGTCCGCCCGAGGGATCCGGGGCGGAGCGCGCGGTGCTCGGCTCGGTGAAGTCGATGATCGGGCACACCATGCCCGCCGCCGGGGTGGCCGGGCTGGTCAAGGCCGCCCTCGCGGTGCACCACGCGACGCTGCTGCCGACCCTGCACTGCGAGGACCCGCATCCGGCGCTGGCCGCGACCCGCTTCCGTACGCTGGAGAAGGCCGTCCCCTGGGAGACCTCGCCCGGCCGGCCGCCGCGGCGGGCCGCCGTGAACGCCTTCGGCTTCGGCGGGATCAACGCGCACGTGGTGCTGGAGGAGGAACCGGCGCCCGGCGCGACGGCGCACGCCCCCAAGGCCGGGCGCGCGGTCGTACCGAAGGCCGGGCGCGCGGTCGTGCGGGTCGCCGAACCCGAGCGGGTCCTGCTGCTCGCCGCCGACGGACCCGAGCCGCTCGCCGCCCTCCTGGACACCGCCGACGACTCGGTACGCGCGGCCGGCCTAGACCCCGCGCTGCCGCATCCCGCCGCGGGCCGGGCCCGGCTCGCCGTCGTCGACCCGACCGCGAAGCGGCTGGCCGTGGCCCGCCGGGCGGTCGGCCGGGGCCGCCCCTGGCACGGCCGGGGCGACGTCTGGTTCCGGCCCGGCCCGCTGCTCGGCCCCGGCCACGGCAGACTCGCCTTCGTCTTCCCCGGCCTGGAGGGCGAGTTCACCCCGCGCGTCGACGACGTGGCCGCGCACTTCGGGCTGCCCGGTGCGACGCCCGGCGGCGACGGCGTCGCCGACGTGGGCCGGCACGGCCTCGGCGTGGTCGCCGTAGGGCGCCTGCTCGACGCCGCCCTGCGCCGCACGGGCGTCGTGCCGGACGCGGTCGCGGGGCACAGCATCGGCGAGTGGACCGCGATGACGGTGTCCGGGCTGTACTCCGGGGACGAGGTCGACGCCTTCATGGCCGACTTCGACGCGGACTCGGTGACGGTGCCGGGCCTGGCCTTCGGCGCCGTCGGCGCCCCCGCGCAGCGGGTGCTGGCCGCCCTGGAGCAGGAGTGGGCGGGCGCCGGTCTGGTGCTCTCCCACGACAACGCGCCGGGCCAGTCGATGGTGTGCGGACCGGACGCGGCGGTCGAGGCGTTCGTACGGTCGTTCCGGGCGCGCGGTGTGCTCGGCCGGGTGCTGCCGTTCCGGTCCGGCTTCCACACGCCGATGCTGGCGCCGTACCTCGGGCCGATCAGACAGGCGGCGCAGCGCTTCCGGCTGCATCCGGCGACGGTCCCGGTGTGGTCGGGGACGACCGCGGCGCCGTTCCCCGAGCGGGAGACGGAGGTGCGTGAGCTGTTCGTCCGGCATCTGCTGGAGCCCGTACGCTTCCGGCAGTTGACCGAGGCCCTGTACGCGGCGGGGCACCGCACGTTCGTCCAGGTGGGGCCCGGGCAGCTCGGGTCGCTCGTGGGCGACACCCTGGCCGGCCGCGACCATCTGGCCGTGGCCGCCAACTCCCCGCACCGCACGGGCCTCGCCCAGTTGCGCCGGGTGGCGGCGGCGCTGTGGACGGCGGGGGCGGCCGTGGCCCCCGCCCTGCCGACCGGGACCGGGCCGGGCACCACCGCCGGAGCCGGACCGGGGTCCGCCGTCGGAACCGGGACCCGTACGGGCACCGGCGTCGGCCCGCTGTCGTCGCGGCCGGCCGTGCGGCTCGACCTCGGCGGGGCGCTGATCTCGCTCGACGGCCCGGAACTGACGCGCCTGCGCGCCGAGTTACGGGCGACTCCCGCGGCCCCCGGCGCGGCCACCCGGTCCGTGCTGGGCACGCTCACCGACCGGTTCCCCGCCGCGGCCGAGCTGGACGCCCTGCTGCGCGACACCGCGGACACGGCGGCCGCACTGATCACCGCGCGGGCCGCCCCCCGCCCCGGACCGGCCGGCCCGCCCCCTCCCCCGGCCCCCGCCTCCGCCCCGCGATCCGGGCCCGTCCCCGCCGCCGTCCCGGCCCCGATGCCCGTCACCGGGACGCGGACGCGGTCCCCGGGCGGGGCTCCCCCGGCGGCGGGCACCGGCGCACGGACGTCGGTCGTCCGCGTCTCGCCGGAGACCATGCCGTACCTGCTGGACCACTGCTTCTTCCCCCAGCGGGCCGGCTGGCCCGACGTGGCCGACCGCTGGCCGGTGGTGCCGGCGACCACGATCGTGCAGCACCTGATGGACGCGGCCGGGCAGGCGGCACCGGGCAGGGTGCCGGTCGCGGTGCACGGCGCCCGGTTCGAGGAGTGGCTCACGGCCACCCCCGCCGTCGACGTCCAGGTCACCGCCGAACCGGTGGCACCGGACCGGCTCGCCCTGTCCTTCGGCCCCCGGGCCCGCGCCACCGTGGAGCTCGCCACGGGTTATCCCGCCCCGCCGCCCGACCGGTGGCGGACCGACCCCGCGGGCGAGCGCCCGCCCGGCCACACGGCGGCCCAACTGTACGGCGAACGCTGGATGTTCCACGGCCCGGCGTTCCAGGGGGTGACCGAACTCTCCGCGCTCGGCGAGCGGCACATCCGCGGAATCATCACCGCCCCGGCCGCGCCCGGCGCCCTGCTGGACAACGTCGGCCAGCTCCTCGGCTACTGGATCATGGCGACCCGCACCGAACGGACGGTCGTGTTCCCGGTCGGGATGCGGGAGATGCGCTTCCACGGCCCGCATCCGGCCCCCGGGACGCGGGTGGCGTGTCTGGTGCGGATCACCTCGCTCACCGACACCCTGCTGGAGGCCGACGTACAGCTGACGGTGGCCGGTGCGGTGTGGGCGGAGCTGCGCGGCTGGCAGGACCGCCGGTTCGACAACGATCCGCACACCCGGCCGGTGGAGCGCTTCCCGGAGCGCAACACCCTGTCCGAGGCCCGCCCGGGGGGCTGGTCGCTGGTGCACGAACGATGGCCGGACCTGGCCTCGCGCGAGCTGATCATGCGCAACTCGCTCGGCGGGGAGGAACGTTCGGAGTACGCCAAGCATGCCCCGCGCGGCCGCCGGCAGTGGCTGCTGGGCCGGATCGCGGTCAAGGACGCCGTACGGCAGTGGCTGTGGGACCACGGCGAGGGCCCGGTGTTCCCGGCGGAGCTGCGGGTGCACAACGACGACGTGGGCCGCCCGTACGTCACCGGGGTCCACGGCCGCGAACTGCCCCCGCTGGACGTCTCGCTGGCCCATCGCGCGGAGGCGGGCGTGGCGATCGTACGGCCGCACACGCCCGCTCCCGGGCCGGGCATCGACATCGAGGAGGTCACCGACCGCGACCCGCAGGCGATGGCGAGCGTGCTCGGCGCGGACGAGCTGCGGCTGCTGCACGGGCTGTGTGCGGCCACCGGCGACTCCGAGGCCCTGTGGTTCACCCGGTTCTGGGCCGCGAAGGAGGCGGTCGCCAAGGCGGAGGGCACCGGATTCGGCGGCCGGCCAAGGGACTTCGTCGTGCTGGAGGCGTCGCCGGCCGGAGACGAGCTGACCGTCTCGGGGCGCCTGGAACGCGCGTACGCGGTGCGGTGCGCGCCGGCCGCGAACCCGCCCGGACTGACCGAGCGGGCCTATGCCGTGGCCTGGACCACGGGACCGATCGGTCCGACCGGAATCCCCCATGAGGAGGACTACGTCCGATGAACACCACCCCCCACCCCGCCGACGCGGACCTGGTCCTCGCCGACATCGCCGGACTGCTCGCCCGGCTCGTCGAGGACGAGTACGGCCTGGACGACGTCGAGATCGGCATGGCGACCACCTTCAACCGCGACCTGGAGCTGGAGAGCATCGACCTGGTGACCCTGTCGGGACTGCTGGAGGAGCGCTACGGCGGACAGGTCAACTTCGCCGAGTTCCTGGCCGGGATGGAGTTCGACGAGATCATCGAGCTCACCGTCGGGCGGCTCGTGGAGTACGTGGTGAGCAGCCTGAAGGCGGCGGGGGCGAGCTGACGCATGGCGATGGTCGACATCGGCGGACTCCGGTTGCACGTACAGCGCATCGGCCCGCGCGACGGCCGTCCGGTCACCGGCACCGCAGTGCTGGTCCACGGTCTGCTCACCGACAGCCTGGCCAGCTACTACTTCACCGTGGCCCCCGCGTTCGCGGCGGCCGGTCTCGACGTCGTCATGTACGACCTGCGGGGTCACGGCCGCAGCGAACGGCCGCCCGACGGCTACACGCTGGACCGGAGCATCGACGACCTCGGGGCGCTGCTGGACCGGCTGGAGGTGACCGGTCCCGTGCACCTGGTCGGCAACTCCTACGGCGGCACGATCGCCTTCGGCTACGCGGCCCGGTATCCCGGACGGGTGGCCAGCGTGTCCCTGATCGAGTCGGAACCGGCCACCGCCGCCTGGGCGTCGAAGCTCGGCGGGATCCTCGACCGGGTGATGACCGAGCTGGCGCACAACGAGCGCGACGCGCTGGCCTGGATCACCGCCAATCGGGGCCACAACACGGCGCGGCTGGCCCGGGGTGCGGCGCGGCTCGCCCGGGACACCACGCTCGGCAAGGACATCCCGGCGAGCCGGGTCCTGACGGAGGAGCGGATCGGCGCGGTGCGCTGTCCGGTGCTCGGTGTCTACGGGGGTGACTCCGACCTCGCCGAACTCGCGCCCTGGCTGCGGTCGTTGATGCCGGACTGCCGGACGGTGGTGATACCCGGGCACGAGCACTCGGTACTGGTGGAGGCGGCCGGGACCGTGGGCGGCCACGTCCTGGCGCTGATCCGGGGGGCCTTGGCGGCCCCGCGGCCGTGGCTCGGTGCGCGGTGAGCGGATTTCTTTTCGTGGTACCGCCGTTGGTCGGGCACATCAACCCGGCCGTCGGGGTCGCCGACCGGCTGCTCGCGCGCGGTCACCGGGTGGCGTGGGCCTGCGCCGACCCCGCACTGGTGGGGCGCCTCGCGGGTGACCGGGCCCCGGTGTTCCCGTGCGCCGGGCCGGTCCCGGGGGTGGGCGAGGCGCGGCGGCCGCCCGGTCTGCGGGGCCCGGAGGCGCTGAGGTTCCTGTGGGAGTGGTACCTGCTGCCGCTGGCCGAGGCGATGGCGCCGGGGGTGCGGGCGGCGGTCGGGGCGTTCCGTCCGGACGTGGTCGTCGCCGACCAGCAGGCGTTCGCGGGTGCGCTGGTCGCCGAGCGGGCGGGGCTGCCGTGGGCCACCTCGGCGACCACCTCGGCCGAGTTCGCCGACCCGCTGGCGGGGCTGCCGAAGGTCGGCCGGTGGCTGGCGGAGCGCCTGGCGGAGCTGCGCGCGTCCGTCGGGGACCCGGCCTGCGACACCGATCCGCGATTCTCGCCATATCTGGTGCTGGCGTTCAGCACGGCGGAGTTCGCCGGTCCGTCGGCGGCCGCGCGGGGCGGCCCGGTCCACTGGGTCGGCCCGTCGGTCACGGCCCGGGCGGAGCGGCTCTCCGCCTTCCCCTGGGAGTGGCTCGACCCCGGACGGGCCACGGTGCTGGTGACCCTGGGCACCGCGAACACGGACGCCGGCGGGCGTTTCCTCGCCGTCTGCCGGGAGGCCCTGCGCGAACGGGCCGACCGGGTCCAGGCGGTCGTCGTCGACCCGGCGGGCACCCTGGGCGCGGACGCCGGCGCAGCCGGGAGCAGCCAGGACAAGGATCTGCTGGTGCTGCCCTCCGTGCCCCAACTCGCCCTGCTCGAAAGGGTGGACGCCGTGGTCTGCCACGCCGGTCACAACACCGTGTGCGAGGCGCTGTGGCACGGGGTCCCGCTCGTGGTGGCGCCCATCCGCGACGACCAGCCGGTGGTGGCCGGGCAGGTGGTGGACGCGGGAGCGGGCGTCCGGGTCAGGTTCGGGCGGGTGACCGCCGCCCGGCTGGGCGCCGCGCTCGACTCCGTACTGCACGACCCCGGGCACCGTGCCGCCGCCGAGCGGATCGGTACGGCCTTCCGCGCCGCCGGGGGCGCCCCCGCGGCGGCGGACCGTCTCGAACAACTCGCCAGGGAGAGCCGTTGACTTCCTCCCCCTCCTGAA
>NZ_JBEOWS010000094.1:0-27419 GCF_040296125.1 Streptomyces sp. NPDC002265
GCCGGCACGGTCGGGAAGGGAGCCCCTTCTGCGTCACACGGACGCGAGGGACACCTCGGTCGACTTGATCAGCGCGGTGACGGCCGAGCCCGCCGACAGACCGAGGTCGGCCGCGGAGTCCCGGGTGATCGCCGCGGTCAGCACGGCACCGTCGACGGCGACCTTGACGGTGGCCATGGCGGCGCCCGCGGAGACGTCCCGTACCGTGCCGGGCAGCCGGTTGCGGATGGACAGGCCCTCGACCGGCCCGGTGGCCAGGGCGACCTCGGTGGCCTTCACCAGGGCGTGCACCGTGGCGCCCGTCGCCAGGCCGAGCTCCTCGACGGCCTCCCGGGTGATCGCCGCGGTGAGGTCCTGGCCTCCGGCCAGCCGGATTTTCACCGTCGCCATGACCTCGCCCGGGGTGACGGCGGTGACGGTGCCGGGGAGCTGGTTGCGGATGCTCAGGCTCATGGGGGATGCCTCGCAGACGGTGGGTTCGTCGGGCTCTGGGCCTCGGGTGGCCCCACCGTAACCAGCCGGGGGCGTCAGGCCGGGTATGCGTGCGTCTGCGTCGCCTTCACCGTCGCCCAGACCGATGCGCCCGGATGCAGGTCGAGCTCGGCCGCGGCGACCGTGGTGACGTCCGCGGCGATCGGGAGTTCGCCGGTGAGGTCGGCCCGGATCCGGTCGCCGTGGGTCTCCAGGCCCGCGATCTCGCAGCGCCACAGGTTGCGGGCGCTGGAGCCGGTGGGACGGTCCCGGTACAGGGTCACCGCGTTCGGCGGGAACGCCACGAAGACCTCGCCCGACAGGGGCTCGGTGGTGGTGACGGCGGGTCCGGCGTCCAGGCGGACCGTGTGCCCGTCGGACCGCCCCCGATAGAGGTTCAGGCCGACCAGCTGCGCGATGTAGTCGGTACGCGGGTGACGGGCGATGTCGGTGGGGGCGCCCTCCTGGACGACGCGGCCGTGCTCGACGACGACGAGCCGGTCGGCCAGCACCATGGCGTCGAGCGGGTCGTGGGTGACCAGTACGGCGACGGCCTCGAACTCGGCGAGATGGCGGCGCAGTCGGCTCCGTACCTCCAGCCGGGTACGGGCGTCCAGGGCGGCGAGGGGCTCGTCGAGGAGCAGCAGGCGCGGCCGGGTGGCCAGCGCGCGGGCCAGGGCGACCCGCTGGGCCTGACCGCCGGAGAGGCGGCGGGGCTTGGCGCCGGCGTGGTCGGCCAGGCCCATGCGGTCCAGCCACTGCGCGGCCAGGGCTCGGGCCTGCGCCTTGGAGCTGCCCTGACAGCGCGGGCCGAAGGCCACGTTGTCCAGGGCCGTCAGGTGCGGGAAGAGCAGGTAGTCCTGGAAGACCACACCGACCGGGCGGGACTCGGGGGGCGTGCCCTCCAGCGGGACGCCGTCCAGGCGCAGATGCCCTCCGGAAGGCGGGACGAGTCCGGCGAGCACGCGCAGCGCCGTGGTCTTGCCCGCGCCGTTGGGGCCGAGCAGGGCGACGACGTCACCGGGTGCGGCCGTCAGCGCGACGTCCAGGCGGAACGTGCCGCGGTCCACGACGAGACGGGCGTCGAGGCCCTGGCCGTGCGTGCCCACGGGGGCGGGGTGGACCCGGTCGGCGTCGAGGTCGGTCATGAGGCAATCGTCCGGCAGAGTCGGGGGAGACGGCAGGGGCGGGGTGGTGCGGGGCGGGGCCGCCGTGTCGTTCGCCCCGCCCGTCCCACCGGTGTCGTCGCTGTCATGACGCGGTCATCCAACGGTCCCGCAGACCCGCCAGCACCGCGATCGACACGGCCAGCAGCACCAGGCTGAGGGCGATCGCCGCCTCCGGGTCGCTCTGGAGGGCCAGGTAGACCGCGAGCGGCATGGTCTGGGTACGGCCGGGGAAGTTGCCCGCGAAGGTGATCGTCGCGCCGAACTCGCCGAGGGCGCGGGCCCAGGCGAGCACGGCGCCCGCCGCGATGCCCGGGGCGATCAGCGGCAGGGTGACCCGGCGGAACGCGGTGAAACGGGAGGCGCCCAGCGTGGTGGCCGCCTCCTCGTAGCGGGGGTCGGCGGCCCGCAGGGTGCCCTCCACGCTGATCACGAGGAACGGCATCGCCACGAAGGTCTCCGCGACGACGACGCCCGCCGTGGTGAACGGCAGGGTGATGCCGAACCAGGCGTCCAGCCACTGTCCGACGACCCCGTTGCGGCCGAGCGCGAGCAGCAGCGCGACACCGCCGACGACCGGGGGCAGCACGAGCGGCAGGGTGACCAGGGCCCGTACGAGGCCGCGGCCGGGAAAGTCCGTACGGGCCAGTACCCAGGCCAGCGGGACGCCCACGACGAGGCTCGCCGCGGTCGCCGCCGTGGCGCACAGCAGGGACAGCCGGAGGGCCTGCCAGACCTCGGGGCTGGTCAGCTGCTCGGGCATGCCGCTCCAGGGCGCCCGGACGATCAGGGCGACCAGCGGCACCAGCAGGAACGCGAGGCCGAGCAGGGCGGGCAGCAGCAGGGGCAGGGGGACGCCCCGGCCGGCCGTCCGGACGCGGGCGGGCCGCGGACGTCCCCGAAGGGTGTCGCCCGCGGCACCGGCCTTGTCGCTCGGGGTCACGGCTTGAGGAACCCGGCCTCGCTCAGGACCTGCTGACCCTCGGCGGACTGCACCAGCGCGATGAACGCCTTGCCGGCCTCCGCGTTGGGCGCGTCCTTGAGCAGGGCGATCGGGTAGTCGTTGACGGCGCCGGCGGACTCGGGGAACTCCACACCCTCCACCTTGTGACCCGCGGCGTGCACATCGGTCTTGTAGACGACCGCCGCGTCGGCCTCCTTCAGCTCGACCTTGGTCAGGGCGCTCTTGACGTCCTGCTCGTAGGAGACCGGGGTGAGCTTCAGCTTGGCGGCGTCGAGGGCCTTCTGGGCGGCGGCGCCGCACGGCACCGTCTTGTCGCACAGGACGACCTTCAGGCCGGACTTGGTGAGGTCCTTGAGGGAGGCGACCTTGTCGGGGTTGCCCGGCAGGGTCGCGATCTCCAGCTGGTTGCGGACGAAGGTGGCGGGCGCGGTGGCCGCGTCGTTCTTGTCCGTCACGATCGCCATGGTCTTGGGGCTGGCGGCGGCGAACACGTCGGCGGGGGCGCCGCCGGTGATGCTCGCGGCCAGGGTGTCGCTGCCGCCGAAGTTGAAGGTGACCTTCGTGCCCGGGTGCTCCTTCTCGAACTGCTCGCCCAGGGCCGTGAAGCTCTCCTTCAGCGACGCGGCCGCGAAGACGGTCACCGTGCCGGAGAGCTTCGGCGACGCCGACGTCGAGGAGTCCGACTTGGCGGCCGAGTCGGAGTCCGAGCCGGAGGAGCAGGCGCTCAGTGCCAGCAGCGCGGCAACGCCCGCACCGGCGATCTGCAGGGTCCGGCGGGTCCGGCGTGCGGGACGGGTCATCACGGGTCTACTCCCTTGGCTGCTTCACGACGGGGTCCGGTGGGCCCCTCCACGGTCTCTTTCGGACCGTGCCGCGATGATACTGCCGCATATGCGAGGCGTAAGTCTCCTGTTGCATCGCATGATCTGTTGCGATACGGGGTTGTGCCGGGCATGTGCGTTTCCACCGGGCCCTGCGCCGGGTACCGTCAAGCGGGAGGTGGTGGCACGTGACGCTCGCGGAACTCTCCCTGACCGGCGACCTCGCCCGCCCGTCCCGGCTGACCGTGCCGGATCTCCTCCGCTGGCCCCAGCACCGGGTGCGGGTCGCCTTCGAGTGCTCCACCAGCGGTACGCAGTACCACCGGTTCGCCGGCCCCCGCCTGTACGACGTGCTGTCCGACGCCGGTCCCGGCTTCGACCCGGTCCGGCGCAAGGACCGGCTGCGCTTCCTGATCGCCGTGACCGGTTCCGACGGGCACCACGCCCTGCTGTCCTGGGCAGAGATCGACCCCGACTTCGCCCACGCGCCCGCGCTGCTCGCGGTGAGCATCGACGACGCCGCCCTGGACCGCGCCGGACCCAGCTCGTCCTGCCGCAGGACCGCTGCGGGGCCCGGCACATCAGCGGCATCAGCGCGATCCGCGTCGACGGGGGCTACGACTGGCGGCAGCCGGTGCCCGCCACGCCCGGCCCCGGGTCGGCGGCGGCTTCGTGAACCGGACGCCCGTCGACCGGCGGGCCAGGCGGGGGAAGGCCGCGCATGCTGCTGCGTCAGCTGGAGTACCTCGTCGCGCTCGCGCGTGAGCGCCACTTCGCGCGGGCGGCGGCCGCCTGCCATGTCTCCCAGCCCTCGCTGTCCGCCGCGATCCGCCGTCTGGAACACGTGCTGGGCGTGCCGGTCGTACGGCGGGGGCGACGGTACGAGGGCCTGACCCCGGAGGGGGAAGTCGTCCTGGCCTGGGCGCACCGCATCCTCGCCGAGCGCGACGCGCTGCACCAGGAGCTGTCGATGCTGCGCGGTGGGCTCGCCGGCACGCTGCGGCTCGCCGTCGTACCCACCGCACTGCCCGTCGCCTCTCTGCTGACCACCCCGTTCTGCGACCGCCATCCGCGAGCCCGGGTCGCGCTGGAGTCGCTGTCCTCGGCCGACATCACCCAGGGGCTGAGCGGGTTCGAGCTGGACGCGGCGATGACGTACCTGGAGGACGACGCGCTGCGCGACGTGCGCCGGATTCCGCTCTACGAGGAGCGGTACGTGCTGCTCACCCCCGTCGGCGGAGCGCTGGGCGAGGCGCGCACGGCCCGCTGGTCCCAGGTCGCGACGCTGCCGCTGTGTCTGCTCGGCCCGCGGATGCGCAACCGGCGGATCATCGACGAGTGTTTCGCCGCCGACGGCGCCACGGCCGCGCCCGCGATCGAGTCCGACACCGTCGCCGGACTGTACGCGCACCTTCCCGGCGGCCGCTGGTCCAGCGTGATCTCGCACGCCTGGCTGCACATGTTCGGAGTCCCGGACGGCATGCGCGTGGTCCCGCTGGAGGGACCCGCGCACGGGCCGCGGGTCGGGCTGGTCGTCGCCCGCAGCGAACCCCCGTCGGTGCTGGCGGACGCCCTGGTCGCGGTGGCGCGGGAGGCCGGGCTGCGCAGCGCGCTGGACGCGCTGCTGCACAGCTACCTGAGCCGGTCCGGCGCGGGGAGCCACTGACGGCAGTCGGCTGTCCCGACGTGGCGACGGTGGGCCGCCGCCCGGTCAGACCCGGTCGATGTGCACGTTCGTCGACTTCACCCGGGCGGTGGCCTCCATGCCGACCTCCAGGCCCAGTTCCTCCACGGCCTCGCGGGTGAGCAGGGAGACCAGGCGGTGCGGGCCCGCCTGGATCTCGACCTGGGCCGCGACGTCACCGAGCTTGATCGCGGTGACGATGCCGGGGAAGGCGTTGCGGACCGAGGTGTACGGGGCGTCCTCGTCACCGCCGCCGGGCCTGGCCAGCGCGACGGAGAACGCGGCCAGGTCCTTCCCGTCGATGAGCCGGCGGCCGCTGTCGTCGCGGTGCGTGGTCACCCGGCCCGCGTCCGCCCAGCGCCGGGCGGTGTCGGGGCTCACGCCGAGCAGCCGTGCCGCCTGGCCGATTGTGTAGGACTGCATAGGCGTCACGATAGGGCCGGGCACCCGTGCCGGTGACCCGGGGTCGGCCCGCGGGTACGACGCGCCGTGCCGTTCGTGGCCGTCATCCGGTCCCGGCGCACCTGGTCAGAGGATTCCCGACCGTCCGAGCACGGCCCGCGCGGTCTCGTCGTCGATCTCCCGGCCCAGCCGCGCCAGTACCTCGGCACCCTCCCGCAGCGTGCCCCGTTCGAGCGACCGGCGGGCGCCGGTGTCCAGGTCGTGCCAGAGCAGCGGGTTGGCGGCCAGCACGCGGGGGTCGAGTTCCACCCGATGGCCGAAGGCGTCCCGCAGGACCAGGCGCGCGGAGACCCCCGGGCACTGCCGTACGTCGGTCAGCGCGTCGGTACGGACCAGGTGCCCGCGCACCGGGCCGCGCACCGCCAGCCAGCCGCGGCCCGCGGTGACGCGCTGCGGCAGGAGGGCCAGCAGGAGCACCGCGGAGAGGGCCGGCCACAGCAGGGCGCGCGCCGGTGTCAGGGTTCCGGCACCCCAGTCGAGCAGGAGGGACAGACCGCACATGACCAGGGCACAGCCCACCGCGTACCGGACACCGGCGTGCCACCGTCGGTCGCCGTCCGGGAGCAGGGGCCGGAGGCGGAACGTGGTGAGCGGGGCGGTACGAGCCATGAGGCCCACGGTAGGCCCGCGTTCCCCGGGGCGGGACCTGCGCTGACGCGGCCCTGACGCCGTACGGCCGGGTCCTGACGAGGTCCATACGCGTCCCCGCGGAACACGGGGCGCGCGGTGCGGGACACGGGCGTCGGCGCGCGCCCCGCGCTCAGCCGGTGTGGACCCGGGGCCGTCGGTCGCGGTCCGGTTCGGCCTCGCGCAGCACCTCACGGGTGACCGGGGCGACCTCGCCCTGGCCGAAGAGGAAGAAGCGCAGGAAGTTGGCGAACGGGTTGCCCTCGGTCCACTCGAAGTAGATGTGCGGGGTGCACCCGGTCGAGTCGCGGACGTGCAGCAGCAGCGCGGCCAGTGCGTTGGGGATGGAGGAGGACTCCAGGGTCAGCACCCGGTAGCGGTTGTGCAGCACCTCCCCGCGGACGTTCAGGCCCGCCTCGAACTCGGACGGGTCCGTGACCGTGACCTCGACGAAGACGAAGTCCTCCCGGTTGGGAATGTCGTTGTCCTGGAGGATCTGCTCGATCTTCTCGCGGTACTCGGCCTTGTCACGCCGGTCCGGCTCGTTGGCGATGAACCGGATCTTCCGGCTGGCCATGTCCCGGACGAAGCGGTCCGCCATGTCGTCCAGCGTCACGCTGGTCACGCGCAGCTCGAAGGCGCGCGCCAGCCGGGACAGCAGCGAGACGAGGATGATGCCGACGATGAAGCAGGCACCGATCTTGACACCGTCCGGACGCTCGATGACGTTGACGACCGTCGTGTAGAGGAACACCGCCGAGATGACCGCGAACCCGATGGTCCAGTTGCGCTGGCCCGCCTTGCGGGCGGCGATGGTCACGGCGATCGCCGCGGAACTGATCAGCACCAGCACGCCGGTGGCGTACGCGCCGCCCTGGGCGTCGACGTCGGCGTCGAAGATCCAGGTGACCAGGAAGCCGATCAGGGTGAAGACGATGACCATGGGGCGCACCGCGCGGGCCCAGTGCGGAGCCATGCCGTAGCGGGGCAGGTAGCGCGGCATCAGGTTCAGCAGGCCGGCCATGGCGGAGGCGCCGGCGAACCACAGGATGCAGATGGTCGAGACGTCGTAGACCGTGCCGAAGGCGTTGCCCAGGTACTCGTGCGCGATGTACGCCAGGGCACGTCCGTTGGCCTGGCCGCCCGGCTGGAACTCCTTCTCCGGGATCAGCAGGGTGGTGATGAAGCTGGTGCAGATCAGGAAGCAGCTCATGATCAGGGCGGCGGTGGTGAGCAGCTTCTTGGTGTCCCGGATCCGGCCGGCCGGCCGCTCCTCCGTGTCGTCCGGGTCGCCCGAGACGTGGGGCATCACGGCCACACCGGTCTCGAAGCCGGAGAGGCCGAGCGCGAGCTTGGGGAAGACCAGCAGGGCCACGCCGATCATGGCGAAGACGTTGCCGTGCTCGGCGGTCAGGGCGTGCGTCCAGTCGGTGACCACGTGTCCCGCGGTGGCCACGTGGTAGAGGCCGGAGATCACGACGACGACGTTCAGGGAGAGGTAGATGCCCACCAGGACGACGGCGACGCCGATCGCCTCCAGGAAGCCCTTGAGGAACACCGCGCCGAGCAGCGCCAGCAGGAACAGGGTGATCACCATCTGCTTGTCGTGCAGGGCGCTGTTCAGGTGCGGGTTCTCCACCAGGTGGGTGGAGGCGTCCGCCGCGGACAGGGTGATGGTGATCAGGAAGTCGGTGGCCGCGAACCCGAGCAGGGTCAGCACGAAGAGCTTGCCCTGCCAGAACGACAGCAGTTTCTCCAGCATCGCGATCGAGCCCTGGCCGTGCGGGCTCTCCTCGGCCACCCGCCGGTACACGGGCAGCGCGCCCGCCAGGGTGACGATCACCAGCACGATGGTCGCGATGGGTGACAGCAGGCCGGCCGCGAGGGCGGCGATGCCGGGCTGGTAGCCGAGGGTCGAGAAGTAGTCGACACCGGTCAGGCACATCACGCGCCACCAGCGCTGGCCCTTGTGCGAGGGCTCCGACTGGGCGTGGGGCTCCTGGTGGCCGCCGCCCTTGCCCATGTCGGACAGGCCCTCCAGCATCCAGGCGCGCAGGCGGCTGGGCGGCGGGTGTTCGGTCGTGGCCATGGGTGTGCTCCTGGGGTGCGGCCCGGCGTGTGGTGTCGGCCATCACGCGGACGGCCGCACCAGCGTATGCAGAGCGTGACGCCAGGGCCCACGGATCTCGGGGTGGAGGGCGTCAATTCTCCGTTAAGACTGACCGGGCGGGCGGGGGCTCGCACCACGGAGACATCCGTACGACTGTCCGGGACCGCCTGGGCCGTCCGGGGGAGGGAGCCGGACGGCGAGCCTCTGCGGGCACCCTGGGTGAGCTGCCCACAGAGGGCGCGGGGTACGGGTCGAGGCCGCCGCGGCCGGCCGGGAGAGCTCTTGAACGCGCGGTGTAAGGGACCCGTCAAAGGCGCGCTGCGCTCCATCAGGGACCCGTCAACGGCGGTCGCATCCGGTCGTTCGTGCTGCTTCCTCGAACCGTCCCTGCCCGACGCACCTCACTCCAGGAGCTCACGACGGCCGATCCGGCCTTCGCCGTCATCACGATCGCGGTCTTCGGCACGGTCGCTCTCGTCGCCACCACCGCCCTCGGCGCACTGGTGGCCGAGAGCCGATGACATCCGGCGGCGGGACGCCTTGCCCGCCCCCAGCCGCCGCCCTACAGTCCGCTCCGTAATGTTCGTCGTGGAAGCCGAAAGTTTCGAACGGCTTCCCGTGAAGGAGCTGACACGCATGGCGACCCGGACGTACGACAACCCCGTGATCCCAGGCTTCCACCCCGACCCGAGCGTCTGCCGGGTCGGGGCGGACTTCTATCTGGTCTGTTCCAGCTTCGAGTACGTGCCGGGCGTCCCGCTCTTCCACAGCCGCGACCTGGTGCACTGGCGGCAGATCGGCAACGTGCTGGACCGGCCCGGGCAGTTGGAGATTCCGCCGGACGCCCCGGCCTCGGCCGGCATCTACGCCCCGACCATCCGGCACCATGACGGCCGGTTCTACGTCATCACCACCCACGTCGGCGGCGGGGGCACCTTCCTGGTCCACGGCGAGCGGCCCGAGGGCCCGTGGTCCGATCCGGTCCGGATCGACCTGCCCGGCATCGATCCCGACCTCGCCTGGGACGACGACGGCTCCTGCTGGTGCGCCCTGGCCGGGGTCCGGGTGGCCCGTATCGACCCGGTGACCGGCAAGGTGCTCGAAGGGCCGCTGCCCGTCTGGTCCGGGACCGGGATGCGGGATCCGGAGGCCCCGCACCTGTACCGGATCGGCGGATGGTGGTACCTGCTGCTGGCGGAGGGCGGCACGGCCCTCGGCCACAGCGTCAGCGTGGCCCGCGCCCGGTCCCCGCGCGGGCCGTTCGAGGCGGGGCCGGACAATCCCGTGCTCACCCACCGCGGCACGGATTTGCCCGTCCAGTGCACCGGCCACGCCGACCTGGTCGAGGCGGCCGACGGCACCTGGTGGATGGTGCTGCTGGGCACCCGTCCGGGCGGCTTCTTCCCGGAGTTCCATGTGCTCGGGCGGGAGACCTTCCTGGTGCCGGTGGAATGGGTGGACGGCTGGCCGCGGGTGGGGCGGGTCGACGGGCGGCTCCCGGCGCCCACTGCCTGGCACCCGCTCCCGCCGGAGCCGGTGCGCGACGACTTCGACGCCCCGGTGCTGGCGCCGTGCTGGATCTCCCCGCGGGACAGGCCGGACGGCTCCTGGTCGCTGACCCGGCGGCCGGGCTGGCTGACGCTGACCGCGACCGGCGACAGCCTGGACCGCCCCGGGCACACGTTCGTCGGCCGCAGGCAGCAGCACCCCGACAGCCGGACGGCGGTCCGGCTGGACGCGGGCCGGGGGCGGGCCGGACTCTCGGTCCGTCTGGACGAGGCCCACCACTACGACCTGGAGGCGTACGACGGCACGGTGAGCGTCCACGCCAGGATCGGCCCGCTGCGGCAGTGCGTCGCACGGCACGCCGTGCCGCCGGGACCGCTCACCCTGACCGTCGAGACCCGCACCGACGACGTCCTGCCGCCCACGGTCACCGCCACGGGCCGGGAAGCACCCGGAGTCAGGGCCGGCGGGCCCGACACGATCGCCTTTTCCGCCGAGACTTCCGAAGGCGTCCTTCGGCTCGCCGCGCTCGACGGACGCTATCTGTCCACCCAGGTCGCCGGGGGTTTCACCGGCCGCGTGATCGGGATGTACGTCACCGAGGGCAGTGCTGCGTACGACTGGTTCGACCACGGTCCGCGCCCGACGGAGCCCGGCGCCGGACCGCGCTGATCCCAACTGCGGTGCACTCCGGGGGACTTGACGGCGGATTCGCCGCGTACAAGGGGTTGCCACCCCTCCGGGACTGTCTCTAGGGTGCGGCAGCAACGAAGGTTTCTGGATCTATTCCGAAATTTTCGGAATCTCGGACGGACAGGGCGAGCCGTCCCGTACCCAAGGAGCGCATCATGGGCGATCCGGCACTGTCCCGCCGCGGCTTCCTGGCAGTCTCCGCCGCGGCCGGGCTGGGCATGACGGCACTCAGCGGCTGTGGCGGCGACTCGGACGGAGGGTCGTCGGGGACGACCACGGTCGAGTGGTGGAACATCTCGACGACCCAGCCCACCAAGGACGTCTGGGCAGGCCTCGCCAAGAAGTTCGAGGCGCAGAACCCCAAGGTGAAGATAAAGATCGTCCAGTTGGAGAACGACGCCTACAAATCGAAGATGACGGCGCTGACCGCCTCCGGGAAGCTGCCGGACATCTTCCACACCTGGGGCGGCGGCGTCCTCAAGCAGCAGGTCGACGCAGGGCTCGTCGAGGACCTCACCGACGGCACCAAGGCCTGGGCCGACGGGCTGCTGCCGGTCGCGAAGCAGCCGTACCTGATCGACGACAAGACGTACGGCATCCCGTTCGACATCGGCATGATCGGCTTCTGGTACAACAAGGCGCTGTTCAAGCAGGCCGGCATCAGCGCGCCCCCGACCACCTGGAGCGGCTTCCTCGACGCCGTGCGCAGGCTGAAGTCCGCCGGCGTCACCCCGCTCGCCCTCGCGGGCAAGGAGAAGTGGCCCGGCATGTACTACTGGGCCTATCTGGCGATGCGCACCGCGGGTGTCGACGCCCTGCGCAAGGCCGCGGACGACAAGGACTTCACCGGAGCCGGGTTCGTGCAGGCGGGCGGGCACCTGAAGGAACTCGTCGACCTCCAGCCGTTCCAGAAGGGCTTCCTCGGCGCCGCCTACTCCACCCCCACCGGCCAGGCCGCCACGGTCGGCAACGGCAAGGCGGCGATGGAGCTCATGGGCCAGTGGGCCCCCGTCGTCGAGGCCGACGCGGGCAAGGGCATCGGCGCGGACCTCGGGTTCTTCCCGTTCCCCGCGGTCGAGGGCGGCCAGGGCTCGATCACCGAGGTGTTCGGCGGAGGCGGCGGCCACGCGCTGCGCAAGGGCGCCCCGCAGGCCGCCGTCGACTTCCTGAAGTTCTTCGCCTCCCAGGCCACCGACCAGGAACTGGTCAAGAAGACCGGCGTCCTGCCGGTGGTCCCGGCCGCCGAGAGCTCCCTGACCGACCCCAACCTCATCGCCGTACAGGCGCAGTTGAAGGCCGCCACCGGCTTCCAGCTCTACCTCGACCAGGCCTACGCGCCCGCCGTCGGCCAGGAGATCAACGACAGCGTGGCCGCGCTGATCGCCGGCTCCAAGTCGCCCGAGCAGGTCACGCAGTCGGTCACGAAGACCGCGAAGGAAGAGCAGTAGCCCGCGATGACCTCGACCTTCCTCCGGGCCCGGCGGTCGGGCCCGGACCTCGCCCTCCCGCCCCCGGCCGCGTCCGCGGCCCGGGGGCGGGCCCGGCGGCGCCTGCTGAACTGGCTCACCGCCGTCGGCTTCCAGCTCCCCGCGCTGGTGCTGTTCACCGGCCTGGTCCTGCTGCCGATGCTGTTCGCGCTGTACGCCGCCTTCTTCCGCTGGGGCGGCTTCGGGATGCCCTCCGACTACGCGGGCGCGGACAACTTCACCCGCCTCTTCCAGGACCCGGTATTCCTGGGCGACCTGTGGCGCTGTCTGCTCCTGGTCGTCCTGTCGCTGCTGATCCAGCTGCCGTTCGCGCTCGCCATGGCCGTGCTGCTCAACCAGCGGCTGCGCGGCCGGGCCGTCTACCGGATGCTGTTCTTCGCGCCGTACGTCCTGTCCGAGGCCATCACCGGCGTGCTGTTCAGCATGGTCTTCGCACCAGACGACGGACTCGCCGACCACGTCCTGGGCGCCGTCGGTCTCGACGGTCTGGGCGGCGAGTGGTTCGCCGACCCCTCCTGGGTCCTGGCCACCCTCTTCCTGGTCATGACCTGGAAGTACTTCGGCTTCCACATGATGCTCTACCTGGCCGGACTCCAGGCCGTCCCGGCCGAGCTGACCGAGGCGGCGCTGATCGACGGCGCCGGACCCTGGCAGCGCTTCCGCAACGTCACCCTGCCGCTGCTGGCCCCCACCCTGCGCATCAGCGTCTTCCTGTCCGTCATCGGGGCGATCCAGCTGTTCGACCTGGTCTGGGTGGTCACCCAGGGCGGCCCCGACCACCACTCCGAGACGATGGCCGTGACCATGTTCCAGTACGGCTTCAAGCGCTACCAGGTCGGCTACGCCAGCGCGATCAGCGTGGTCATGTTCGGCGTCTGCCTCGTCTTCGCCCTCGCCTACCAGCGGTTCGTGCTCCGCCGCGACCTGGAGGGCGCCACCACGACGATGAGGGGGAACGGCCAGTGACCCGCAAGACCCTGCGCACCCTGCCGCTGCACCTGATCCTCCTGCTCGTCGGCGCGGTCATGGTCGTACCCCTGGTGTACGCCGCCCTGTCCGGCTTCAAGTCCACCGACGAGCTCTCCCGCAACCCGTTCGGGCTGCCCGAGCGGTGGCTGACCGGCAACTACACCGACATCCTGCGCTCCGGCGACTTCTGGCGGCTGCTCGGCAACAGCACACTGATCGCGGTGGCGACGACCGTGCTGGTGGTCGCGGTGTCCGCGCTCGCGGCCTTCTCCTTCGCCCGGTTCGCCTTCCGCGGGCGGGAGATGCTGTTCACCCTCTTCACCCTGGGGCTGATGTTCCCCTTTGCGGTGGCCGCCCTGCCGCTGTTCCTGCTGCTGCGTTCGATGGATCTGCTGGACAACCCGCTCGGGGTGATCCTGCCGCAGGCCGCCTACGGACTGCCGATGACGATCATCATCCTGCGCGGCTTCTTCCGGCAGATCCCCGGAGAGCTGGAGGAGGCGGCCACCCTCGACGGATGCAGCTCCTTCGGCTTCCTCTGGCGGATCCTGCTGCCCATGGCGCGGCCGGCGCTGGGCACGGTCTCGGTCCTGGCCGTGGTCACCAGCTGGAACAACTTCTTCCTGCCGCTGCTGGTGTTCACCGACGGTACCTGGTGGACCCTGCCCATCGGCGTACAGCAGTTCCAGGGCGAGTACTCGGCGGAGTACGCCCGCGTCTTCGCCTACCTCGTCCTGGCCATGGTGCCCGCCCTGGCCTTCTACTCCGTCGCCGAGCGCCAACTCGTCGGCGGCCTCACCGCCGGCGCGACTAAGGGATGACCCGCGCCCGCGGACGTACGGCTCACTCCGCCCCCGGCTCCCGGATTCCGGCCGAGCCAGGGGCCCCCGTCCCCGACCGTGAGGAGTCGCACCATGCGCACCACCGGATCAGTGACCGGTACCGGACCGGTGAGTACCACCGGACCCGTGAGCACCACGGGTGCCTCACCCGGCATCCGTCCGTCCCGCGCCCGCCTCAGACTCGCCGGCGCCCTCGCCGCGATGCTGGTGGCGGCGGGTGTCGTCGCCGGCCCGGCCGCCCAGGCCGGCGAAGGGCACGGCGGGGACCGCGGCGGCCGTCCCGCGGGGCAGTCCACCCTCGCCGACCTCGCCCGGCGCCACGGCCGCTACTTCGGCAGCGCAACCGACAACCCCGAACTCACCGACACCGCCTACACCGCGCTCCTCGGCAGCGAGTTCGACATGATCACCCCGGGCAACGGCATGAAGTGGTACGCCACCGAGCCCCGGCAGGGCGTCTTCGACTGGACCGCAGGTGACCAGATCGTGAACCTCGCCCGCGCCCACCACCAGAAGGTCCGTGCCCACACCCTGGTCTGGCACAGCCAGTTGCCCGACTGGCTCACCGGGCGGACGTGGACCGCCGACGACCTGCGGGCCGTGCTGAAGAACCACATCCTCACCGAGGCCCGTCACTACCGGGGCAAGGTCTACTCCTGGGACGTCGTCAACGAGGCGTTCAACGAGGACGGCACCTACCGCGAGACGGTCTTCTACAAGACGCTCGGTCCCGGCTACATCGCCGACGCGCTGCGCTGGGCCCACCAGGCCGATCCGCACGCCAAGCTCTACCTCAACGACTACAACATCGAGGCGACCGGCCCGAAGAGCGACGCCTACTACCGGCTGGCCCGGGAACTGAAGGCACAGGGAGTCCCGCTCGACGGCATCGGCCTCCAGGCCCATCTCGCCCTCCAGTACGGCTATCCGGCCACCCTGGAGGACAATCTGCGCCGGTTCTCCCGGCTCGGTCTGGACACCGCGCTGACCGAGGTCGACGTACGGATGCTGCTGCCCGCCACCGAGGAGAAGCTGGCCGAACAGGCGGACTGGTACAGGGACATGACCCGGGCGTGCCTGGCGGTGCGCCGGTGCGTGGGCATCACGGTCTGGGACTGGACCGACAAGTACTCCTGGATCCCGGCGTTCTTCGAGGGACAGGGCGCCGCGCTGCCGTGGGACGAGCAACTGCGGCCCAAGCCCGCGTACTTCGCACTGCGGGACGCCCTGGCGTGACGCGGCCCGGACGCCCGGGAACAGCGCCGGGGCGGGCAGCCGATGGCGGTTCTGCCTCCGGGTCGCTACGGTGAGTGAACACCCCCGGACATGCGTCGGGGCCGGTTCGCAGTAGGTCTGCGGTCCGGCCCCTCATGTCCCTCCGGCGTCGCGTGGTGCCGCCGGGGTGTGTTTCCTGTCGGCCCCGAACAGGCTCTAGGCGGCCGTCACGACCCGGCCCGACTCCAGCGGGCGGTGCGGGGCGATGATCTGGCCGTCGGGCAGGAGCTCACCGGTGTCCTCGAAGAGGAGGACGCCGTTGCACAGCAGGCTCCACCCCTGCTCCGGGTGGTGCGCCATCAGGCGGGCGGATTCCCGGTCGGCGGAGTCGGCTGTCGGGCACGGTGGCTGGTGCTGGCACATGGGTGGGATCTCTGTCTCTGTCGTGGTCATGTCCGTCCCCCGTGACGATAAGTCGGTCGGAACCCAGTGTTGCCCTACGGGCGTGAATCCGCAGGGATTTCGGTGCACCGCTTCTCACAGGTTCATGACGCATCGCTCAGGCGGACGGTTCATTCCAACCGGGTGGTCCCTTCGGGGGGTTCACTGTGGCCGGGCAGGGCTAGTCACCGTGCGGACATGCGTACCCCGCTGCCGGAAAAGGGTTCCGGCAGCGGGGTACGAGAGGCGGATCCCGGGGGGTCAGACCGGTTGGCTCAGCAGCGGTGCCGGTGTCGCCCGGTGGGTCAGCACCGGGAGCAGTTCCGCGACCCGGTGCGGGCGATGGGCCGCGATGCCGGGCGGGGCGGGGGCCAGCGGAACCAGCAGGTCGGTGGCGGCGGGGTGGCCCTCGGCGCCGTCCGCGGCGCAGTCGCCGTGCAGCCACAGGGTGAGCATGTACAGGCCGGGCACGGACAACAGGCGTGCCTGGTAGGGCTGCTGCACCGATTCGGCCTGGCGCAGCGCCCGTTCGGTGGAGGCGATGTAGGGACCCTCGAAGAAGTGCGAGAAGGCCCAGCCGTCAGGGGTGAGCCTGGTCTCGGCTGCGGCCACCGCGCGGTCGCCGCAGCGGATCAGGAACCGCCAGCCGGCCAGCCTCGTCCCGGACATGCCTTCGGGAGTGATCCGGTCCAGTACATGCACGGGCAGCGGAAGTTCGGGGGTCGCGGGTCCCTGGGCCGCGCGCAGGGAGGGGGTCTGCGCCTCGTGGACGGCGGTGGGGGAACCGAGTGCCGTGAGGACGGAGCGGAGGGCAGGCGCGGGAGCCGGGGGCACATGCAGCGGCATGGTGGGTCGCCTCTCATTCGACAGGCATGGTGGCACGAGGGCGGGGCGGTGCGGGGCGGACGGCGCTGTCAGCTCTCGAGGGTCGGAGAGGCAGGGGCCGGGGTCTGTGAACCGGGAGTGTGGGTGTGCCTGCCGTTCGTCACCTCGACGACAGGTTCCTTCGACCGTGGGCGCCAACCTTCTCCGCCTTGTTCGCGAAGTTTATACGACGAGTGTTCATCCTGTGATTCGTCTAGCCGTTTCCAGCGGTTTCGGCAAGGGTTCATTCAGTCGGCGGTACGCGGTAATCATCCCGATTCCGAGCCTGCCGCGAGGCGGTGACCTCGGCTTATGTCGACGCGGCGGTCGGCCAATTGTCGTCGGCGTTTTTCACGAGGAGCGCGGGGTACCCGAAAGTGCACGCCGTTTTATGCCCCGTGAATGTGCCGCCGGTCACGTCCGACCAATGTAGCGGCTGTCCGGCCCAGCGGGGGCGTTATCGATCGCCTTCGCTGGGCATCATCCCACCTGACCCCGGACACCGGCGGCCCGGAACCAGGGAGTCGCCCGACAAGGAGGGACCCTTCCATGGGGGAGAAGGTCGTGGCAGGTCGGTTCGATCTGTCCGATCGCCAGCACTACCGCGACAAGCTCCGGCGGTGTCTGGCGGGGCTGGAGCGGCTTCTGGCGGAGAAGCGGTTCGATCGCCCGAAGAACCTCATGGGGCTGGAGATCGAACTGAATCTTCTCGGTGCCGACGGCATGCCGAGAATGCTCAATGCGCAGGTACTCGAACGCATCGCGAGCCGCGATTTCCAAACAGAACTCGCCATGTTCAATCTGGAAGTCAACATCGCCCCACACCGGCTGGGCGGGCGGGTATTCGACCGGCTCGCCGAGGAACTCCGTACGTCACTGGCATATGCCGACCGGAAAGCGGGCGAGCTCGACGCCGGAATCGTGATGATCGGTATTCTGCCGACCCTCGACCGGGACGACCTGGTGTCCTCCAATCTTTCCGCCGTCGATCGCTACACCTTGCTCAACGACCAGATCGTGGCCGCCAGGGGCGAGGACTTCGCGCTCGACATCGAGGGCGTCGAGCGACTGACCTGCACATCCAAGTCGATCGTTCCCGAGGCCGCCTGCACCTCCGTGCAACTGCACCTCCAGGTGACCCCGGGCCGGTTCGCCGACGTGTGGAACGCCGCGCAGGCGGTCGCCGCCGCGCAGATCGCCGTGGGCGCCAACTCGCCCTTCCTGTTCGGCCGTGAGCTGTGGCGGGAGTCGAGGCCCCCGCTGTTCCTGCAGTCCACCGACACCCGTCCGCCCGAGTTGCAGGCGCAGGGGGTGCGGCCGCGGACCTGGTTCGGCGAGCGGTGGATCTCCTCGGCGTTCGACCTGTTCGAGGAGAACCTGCGCTACTTCCCGGCGCTGTTGCCCATCTGCGCCGACGAGGACCCGCTCGACGTCATGGACGCGGGCGGCATCCCGAAGCTGGGCGAACTCGTCCTGCACAACGGCACGGTGTACCGCTGGAACCGCCCCGTCTACGGCATCGCAGACGGCCTCCCGCATCTGCGGGTGGAGAACCGGGTGCTGCCGGCCGGTCCCACCGTCACGGACGTCCTGGCCAACGCGGCCTTCTACTACGGTGTCGTGCGCGCGCTGGCCGAGGACTCGCGGCCGGTGTGGACCCGGCTGCCGTTCGAGGCGGCCGCGGCCAACTTCGACGCCGCGTGCCGGTACGGCATCGACGCCCGCCTCGAATGGCCGCGGCGCGGCCGGCTGGGCGGTACGACGCAGGTCGACGCCGTCGGCCTCGTACGCGACGAGCTGCTGCCGCTGGCCGAGGCCGGTCTCGACGCGTGGGGTGTCGATCCCGCCGACCGGGATCTGTACCTCGGGGTGATCGAGGAGCGCTGCCGGCGGCGGACCAACGGAGCCTCCTGGCAGGCCGCCACCTTCCACCGGGCCCTGGAGACGGGACTGTCCCGGGAGGCCGCGCTCGCCGCGACCACCCGGCGGTACCGCGAGCTGACCCTGCTGGGCGAACCGGTGCACAGCTGGCCGGTGGGGCTGCCGGAGCCGGTGCCGCTGGGCTGACGGGGCCGGGCGGCTCCGCCGTCGGCCGTCCGTCGTTCGCCTTCGGGCCCGGGCCGCGTACGCGTGGTCCGGGCCCGTATCCGTGTGCCGAGCCCCGCACACGTGGGCCGGACCCCGTGCCGACGGGCGCCGCGGGCGCCCGCGCGGGGGGTCGGCCGCGACCTCTCCATGCCGATCGGGCAAGCTGTGACGACCGTCGACAGGAGGCAGGGGTGCAGGTGGAGGCAGGCACGGTGGCCGAGGCATATCCGTCGGAACGGCCCTCGCGGCGGACGCTCCGCGACGAGACGCTGCTCGTGCTGGCGCTGTCGCTCGGCGCGAGCGCGCTGGCCGCACTGATCAGCTTCGTCGGCTCGGTCACCAAACCGGGGGGACTGAAGGACCAGGCGGCCACCCTCAACGCCTCGGCCGCGCCGGGCCGGCCCTGGCTGGACCTCGCCTGGCAGCTCTTCGGGATCGCCACGGCCCTGGTGCCGGTCGCCCTTGTCGCCCACCTGCTGATGCGTGAGGGCGAGCGGCTGCGCACCCTCGGCTTCGACCGCACCCGGCCCTGGCCCGACCTGGGCCGCGGGGCCGGCGTCGCGGCGGTGATCGGCAGCGCCGGGATCGCCTTCTACCTGGCGGCGCGCGGCCTCGGCTTCAACCTCACGGTGGTGCCCGAGGCGCTGCCCGACGTGTGGTGGAAGTTTCCGGTACTGATCCTCTCGGCGATGCAGAACGCGATCCTGGAAGAGGTCATCGTCGTCGGCTATCTGCTGCGCCGGCTGGGGCAGTTGGGCTGGACCCCGGGCAGCGCGCTGGTGGGCAGCGCCGTACTGCGCGGCTCGTACCACCTCTACCAGGGCATCGGCGGGTTCATCGGCAACATGGTGATGGGCGTGGTGTTCGTCTGGCTCTACCGTCGCTGGGGCCGGGTGGGTCCGCTGGTGGTGGCGCACTCGCTGCTCGACATCGGGGCGTTCGTCGGCTACGCCCTGCTGGCGGGCAAGGTGGGGTGGCTGCCGACGGCCTGAGCGGCCGGCCGGGCCACCCCGGTCCCGCCGGACTCACCAGGCGAGCAGCTCGCCCTCGATGACGGTGACGGCGCGGCCGCCGAGCAGGGTGCGCTCGCCGCGTACCTCGGTACGGACCCGGCCGGTGCGGGGCGAGGCCTGGAGGCCGGTGAGGGCTGGCCGGCCGAGGCGCTCGGACCAGTACGGCGCCAGCGCGGTGTGGGCGCTGCCGGTGACCGGGTCCTCGTCGATGCCGACGTTCGGGAAGAAGCAGCGGGAGACGTAGTCGTAGCCCAGGGCGGGGTTCTCGGCGCGGGCGGTGGCGATGATCCCGCGGCGGGAGTGGGCGCCGAGCGCCTTGTGGTCCGGCCGCAGGGCGTGCACGGTCTTCTCGTCGGGGAGTTCGACCAGCAGGTCCCCGATGTTCGGACCGGTGTCGAAGGCGGTGAGCGGCTCGGCGCCGAGCGCCTGCGCGACGCCGTCCGGCAGGGCGACCGCGGTGAGCGGCGCGGTCGGGAAGTCCAGGGTGAACGAACCGTCCTCGCCGGGCGTGGCCACGAGGACACCGCTGCGGGTGGCGAACCGTACCGGGCCGGTGTGGGCGCCCGTGGTGTGCAGGACGTGGGCCGTGGCCAGTGTGGCGTGGCCGCACAGGTCGACCTCGGTGACCGGGGTGAACCAGCGCAGCGCCCAGTCCGCCTCGCCGCCCGGCGGCAGGGGGTGGGCGAAGGCGGTCTCCGCGTGGTTGACCTCCATGGCCACGTTCTGGAGGCGTCCGTCGTCGGGGAAGGAGTCGAGGATCAGCACCCCGGCCGGGTTGCCGGCGAAGGGGCGGTCGGTGAAGGCGTCGACGATACGAATACGCATGTCACGACGGTAGTTGGCCGCGTGGCCCCGCGGCCAAGGCCAATCCGGACCGACTGGACCGACTGGACCGGTGCGGGGCGGCCGGTGCGCGACGGGGCGACGCCTTCCACCGCGGTCGTTCAGGCCGGATGCAGCACGGCCGTGGCGATCTCGCGCACCCGGTCCCGGGTGATCCCGTTGCGCTGTTCGACGGCGAGCGGGTGGTCGGTGGGCTCCAGCTCGATGACGTGGTGCCGGCCGACCGGCCGGGTGTGGGCGTTGGTCTTCAGGTCGGTGGTGCTCTCGGGGTAGAGCGCGAGCTCGGTGCTGAGCCAGCCGAAGTAGGGCCGCTCGGCCTCGCGGCCCGGGGTGTTCCACACCTCCACGGCGCGGTTGAAGTTCTCCCTGCTCAGCGAGACCCAGACGCCCCAGGTGAAGACGTGGTCGCTGCCGATCACCGGTATCTCGATCAGGCCCCTGACGAAGAAGTGCAGCCCCCGGATCACGCACCGGTCGGAGGTCAGCAGCGAGTCGGGATCGGTCTCGAAGGCGGGGCCCCAGACGTCGGGGGCCGTGGCCGAGTAGCTCAGGGGGGATTCGGTCTGGTGCTCGCCGCAGCAGGAGCACGTGAATCCGGCGGTGATCGACATGGCGGGAGCCTAGCGCCGTGTCGTACCAGCAGTCGCACAGTGCACAACAGCCCTAGGGCGCAGCAACTGTCCCAGGGTGAGCGGCAGTTCCACGGCACGACAGCAGTCCCATGGTGGAGGGGGGCTTGTCGGCAACAATCTTCCGATATATCGTTGAGGCATCGCGACAGATCAACGACTGGATGGAGTGATGGCGATGCGTTCCCATGGATTCGAGCGTGGACATCGGCAGGACGACGCCGCCCGGCGCGGCCGGGGCGGTTTCGAGGGGCGGCGCGCGGCTTTCGGGCCGTTCGGCCCCGGTGGGCCGGGCTTCGGTCCCGGCGGCCCCGGCTTCGGGCCGGGCGGCGGGCCCTGGGGCGGGCGAGGGCGCGGCGGGCCCAGGGGGAGGGCCCGGCGAGGTGACGTACGGGCGTCCATCCTGGCCCTGCTCAAGGACCGGCCCATGCACGGCTACGAGATGATCCAGGAGATCGCCGAGCGCAGCGGCGGGGCGTGGAAGCCCAGCCCCGGCTCGGTGTACCCGACCCTCCAGCTGCTGGAGGACGAAGGCCTGATCGCCAGTGAGACCGAGGGCGGCAAGAAGCTGTTCGCGCTCACCGAGCAGGGCCGCACGGCCGCCGAGGAGGGCGCCGACGCGCCCTGGGAGGAGGCCTCGCGCGGAGTCGACTGGGAGGCTCTCAGCGAGATCCGCCAGGCCGGCTTCGGGCTGATGGAAGCCTTCGGGCAGGTCTGGAAGACCGGCAGCAAGGAGCAGCGCGAGAAGGCGCTCACGGTGATCAACGAGGCCCGCAAGAAGCTCTACCTGATCCTCGCCGACGAGCACTGACGGCAGGACGGACGGCAGGACGGGCGGCGGTGCTGACGCAGGACTGGCCGCATGACCGGCGGCGGGACCGATGCGGGACCGATGGCGGCACGACGATCCGGGCGCCCGGCGGAACGCTCCGCGGGGGCGCCCGGGTGCGGATGTCCTCAGGTCACCAGCCCGGACAGCTTGCGCAGCGACTCGTCGAGCGCCGCCGTCGCCGAGTCCTTGAGCTTGCCCGCCATGAGCGAGACGGCGGCGCCCGTGAACTCGCCGTCCATGCGGAGCGTGGTGGCGTCGCCGTCGGGGGTGAGCGTGTACCGGGTGGCGACGGTCACCGCCATCGGTCCCTTGCCGCGGATGGCGAGGACGCGGGCCGGCTCCAGTTCCTCGACGGTCCACTCGACCTCCGCCGGGAAGCCCATCAGCTTCATGTTCTCCTGGAACGTGGCGCCCACTTCGAGCGTCTCGGGCCCGCCTTTGGGGAAGCTGGTGTGGGTCGCGTTCCACTCGCCGTAGGCGGACCAGTCCGTGAGCTGTGACCACACCTTCTCCGCGGAGGCCTGGATACGTGCCTCCGCGCTGACTTCGGCCATGCGACCACCTCTTCGTGTCGGGCTGTGGTGTCGCGGAACGTAGTCCCAGGGTCCCGAACATTCAATACTGATGAACCGTCAGGAAGTGTGGAGGCGGGCTCCACCGGGGAAGCGCGAGGCAAGGCGGCGCGCGCCGTCGTGCGGCGAACGGCGTGATCTCATCCCTGGGGAGGAGATTCCGGCCCGCCTCGTCCACTTTGCGTGGGACGCGAAAATGCTTCGCACCGGGGATGCCCGGATCCGCCGGGGCTGATGAGCTGGGACCTGTGCAACCCCGAATTCCCCGTCAGTCCACCGGCGCCCAGGACCTCCGCGCCGGCGACCGGGACAGCCGTGCCGACGGCGAGGCCGGACTCGGCGCCGAGCTCGCGGCGGTGGTCGCCGGTGCCCGGCGCAGGGCTCTGCGGGACGGGGACCGCCACATCGACACCGCCCATCTGCTGCACTCGGTGCTGGAGAGCGACTCCGAGGCGCGCGCCGTCTTCGGCGAGGGGCCGCGGCTCGCCCGGCTGCTCGGCTATCTCGTCCAGCGCAGCATCGGCTACGGCCTGCGCTGGCAGGAGGGGGCCGAGGACTCCGGGCCGCTCCGGCCGGTGATGCCGCGGGCGGCGGTCGAAGGGCTCTCGCCGCTGGCCGCGGGCGCCGTGGAGCACGCCTGGACGCGCGCCCGTACGCGCGGCGACGAGCCGCCCCGCTGCGTCGACCTCCTCGCGGCGATCCTCGTCGACCCCCGGGCACGCGCCGTGGAGGTGCTGGTCCGCGCCGGACTCGACCCGAGCGAGATCACCGCCCGCATCGACGGCGGCGCGGAGCACCGCGAGATCACCGCCCGCATCGAAGCCGGCGCGGAGCACCGCGAGGGCCCCGCGAACCACGGAGGTGCCGAGGAGGGCCGGTGACGGCGGGTGTCCCCGCGGCGGCCGCGGGCACGTCCAGCCGGTGAGACAGGTGCCATGGGGGGTGACGCTCATGTCGTCGCCTGTAATCATGTGCCGGTGCATATGACAGACAGCAGTCCGACCGGTCACGGCAAGGGCGCCGGACTGGGGCTCGCGATCGCCTCGGCGCTGGCCTTCGGCGGATCCGGGGTCGCGGCCAAGCCGCTGATCGAGGCAGGCCTCGACCCCCTTCACGTGGTGTGGCTCAGGGTCGCCGGAGCGGCTTTGGTGATGGTGCCGCTGGCGGTGCGCCACCGTGCGCTGGTACGCCGCCGCCCCGCGCTGCTCGCCGGGTTCGGGCTGCTCGCCGTGGCCGGCGTCCAGGCCTGCTACTTCGCCGCGCTCTCCCGGATACCCGTGGGGGTCGCGCTGCTGGTCGAGTACCTCGCGCCCGCCCTGGTGCTCGGCTGGGTGCGGTTCGTGCAGCGGCGGCCGGTGACCCGCGCCGCGGCGGTCGGTGTGGTCCTCGCGGCCGGCGGGCTGGCCTGCGTCGTCGAGGTGTGGTCGGGGCTGAGCTTCGACGCCCTCGGACTGCTGCTCGCGCTCGGTGCCGCCTGCTGCCAGGTCGGCTACTTCGTCCTGGCCGACCAGGGCAGTGACTCCGCGGACGACGCCCCCGACCCGCTCGGCGTGATCGCCTACGGCCTCCTCGGCGGCGCCGCCGTGCTGACCGTGGTGGCCCGGCCCTGGACCATGGACTGGTCCGTGCTCACGCACACCGCGCGGATGGACGGCACCCCGGTCGCGGCCTGGGTGCTGCTGGCCTGGATCGTGCTCGTCGCCACGGTGGTCGCGTACATCACCGGCGTCCTGTCCGTGCGCCGTCTCTCCCCGCAGGTCGCCGGTGTCGTGGCCTGTCTGGAGGCAGTCATCGCGACCGTCCTGGCCTGGGTGCTGCTCGGCGAGCACCTCTCCGCCCCGCAGCTGGCGGGCGGCGCGCTGGTGCTGGTCGGCGCGTTCATCGCGCAGTCGTCGACGCCCGCCAAGGGCGCGGCGGAGCCGGTGGCGGGCGGCCTGCCGGAACGGGAACTTTCCGTCCGCGAACCGGTGGCATAAGGTGCGGATCATGCCTTTGGACGCACTCGTTCTTCCGCCCCCGGCCGCCTGAGGCGGGCCTTTCCGTCGTTCCCGCCCGGCATGCCGCCGGGCGAGACGGTGCTGCCCGCAGACGAAGTCCGCGGACCCCGCAGAGCCGGGGTCCTTTCCCGAACTTCCGCGCACTGTCGCTGCGCGTCTGCGGAGAGAACGCATGTCCACAGCTGTTTCCGGCCTGCCCGTCGGGCGAGGCCTGCTCTATCTGATCGTCGCCGGTTTCGCCTGGGGCACGGCCGGCGCGGCCGCCTCACTGGTCTACCGGTCCAGTGACCTGGGCGCCGTGTCCCTGTCCTTCTGGCGCTGCGCCGTCGGGCTCGTCCTGCTGCTCGCCGCCCGTCGGCTGCGCCCGAGGCCGGCCCGCGCCGCCGTGGCCGCGGCACTGCCCCTGCGGTCCAAGGTGCTGCGCGCCGGGGTCACCGGGCTGGGGCTCGCGGTCTTCCAGACCACGTACTTCGCGGCCGTGTCCGCGACCGGTCTCGCCGTCGCCACGGTCGTCACCCTCGGCGCCGGTCCGGTCCTCATCGCGCTCGGCGCGCGGCTGACCATGGGGGAGCGGCTCGGCCGGGCCGGGCTCGCCGCCGTCGCGGGGGCGCTCGCCGGGCTCGCCGTGCTCGTGGCCTGGGGCGGCGAGACGACCGTGCGTCCGGCGGGGGTGCTCCTCGCGCTGGTCTCGGCCGCCGGCTACAGCACGATGACCCTGTTCACCCGCTGGTGGGGCCGCGACGGCGGAGCGGACGCGGCCGCTACGTCGGTGGGCGCGTTCGCGGTCACCAGCCTGTGCCTGCTGCCGTTCGCGCTGGCCCAGGGTCTGGTCCCGCACACCGCCGAACCGCTGCGGACCCTGTGGCTGGTGGCGTACATCGCGGCCGTCCCCACGGCCCTCGCGTACGCCCTGTACTTCGCGGGCGCGGCCGTCGTGCGCTCCGCGACGGTCTCCGTGGTCATGCTCCTCGAGCCGGTCGGGGCGGCGGTCCTCGCGGTCGCCCTGCTCGGCGAACGTCTCACCCTCGCGACCGTCGTCGGCACCCTGCTGATGCTGGGTTCGGTCACCGGGCTGGCCCTGGCGGAGACCCGGGGCGCCACGGCACCGGCCACGGCCTGAGGGGCGCGGGTCCGGACGGCGCGCGGCCGCTCGGCGTCCGGACCCGGATGTCAGTCCGTCCCTCGGCGCAGCAGGTGTGCGAGGGCCGCCGGGTCGCCCGGGCCGCCGCGGGCCGCGAGCCGGTCCGCGATCCGCTCCCGGACCTCGCCGGTGTGCCGGCCCGCGTACTTGAACTTCGCGCGTACGCCCGTCACCTCCAGCCGGATCCCGCGGATACCGGACAGCCGACGGCCGTACGGCTCCGCGCCGACCGCCACCGGCGCGGAGCCGCCCTCGGGCTGGAAGTGGCCCATCTGCCGGTTCAGCAGCTCGGCCTTGTCGGCCGGATCGTCCACGACATGGGCCGTGCAGCGCAGCTGGACGGCCGCGTAGAAGCTCGTCGGAGTGCCGTGCTCGGCGGGGCCGTCCGGTGCCGCCTGCCAGGGGCCGGGCACGAAGACGTAGTCGTCGACGACGCTCAGCACCACCTCCGGGTCCGTCTCCAGCGCCTCCCACAGCGGGTTGGGACGGGCCAGGTGGGTGAGGGCCTCGCCGCGGCCGGGGTCGTAGGCGAAGTGCAGGGGCTGGACGTGCGGGGGCTCGCCGGGCAGGCCGTTCACCGCGAGCTGCCCGAAGTCGTGGGCCGCCAGCCAGCCCTGCCACTCGGCGTCGTCGCGCGGTGCGTCCCAGGGGTGGATCAGCATCACAGGTCCGTCAGGTAGTCGGGGACCGCGGTGCCGGGGGCCAGAGCGGGATCCGCGAGCGGAGTGCCGTAGCCCTTGCGCAGCGGCACCACACCCGCCCAGTGGGGCAGGCCGAGGTCCTCGGGCTCGTCGTTCACACCGCCGGTGCGCAGCTTGGCGGAGACCTCGTCGAGGTCCAGGCGGATCACGGCGGTGGCGGCCAGTTCCTTCTTGTTCGCGGGCCGGGAGTCGGCCGCGCGGCCCGGTACGACGTGGTCGACGAGGGCGTCCAGGGCCTGCCGCTTCTCCTCGGGGTCGGTCACGTCGTGGGCGATGCCGTGCACCACCACCGAGCGGTAGTTGATCGAGTGGTGGAACGCCGAGCGGGCCAGGATCAGGGCGTCGACGTGGGTGACCGTCAGGCACACCGGCAGCCCCGGGTCGGCCTGCCCGGTCATCCGCAGCGGACGCGAGCCCGTCGAGCCGTGCACGTACAGCCGCCCGCCGACCCGCGCGTAGAGCGTGGGCAGCACCACGGGCGCGCCGTCGCGGACGAAGCCGAGATGGCAGACGTAGCCCTCGTCGAGTATCGCGTGCACGACCTCCGGGTCGTACGAGGCCCGGTCCGGGGAGCGGGTGGGGACCGTGCGGTCGGTCGGCTGATAGGCGGCTGGCTCCGACGGTGTCTGCCGGGTCCCCTGCATGGCGTTCTCCATTGTACTAGTGCATAATTGGCTTTGTGCTAGGAGAATATCCGATCCAGGGTCGGCGTGCGGCGGAGATTTCGGCGAGTGTGGAGCGCGCGGTGGGCGACGGCGAGCTGTGTCCCGGTCAACTGCTCCCACCCATGAGGGAGTTGGCGGAGGCGCTCGGGGTGAACCCGAACACCGTCGCGGCCGCCTACCGCACCCTGCGCGAGCGCGGGGTCATCGAGACCGCCGGGCGGCGGGGCAGCCGGGTGCGGGCCAAACCGGCCACCACCGGACGGGACCAGATTCGGGTGGAGGTCCCGGAGGGCGTGCGCGACCTGTCCGACGGCAACCCGGACCCGGCGCTGCTGCCGCCACTCGCCCCGGCGTTCGGCGCGGCCGCCGCGCAGGGCGACCGGGATCCGGTGCTGTACGGCGACGATCCCGTGGAGCCCGGGCTGGCCTGCGCCGCGCGGGCCGACCTGGACGCCGACGGCGTGCCGGACGGCCCGGTCGCCGTCACCTCCGGCTCGCTGGACGCGGTGGAGCGGGTGCTCGCCGCGCACCTCAAGCCCGGCGACACGGTCGCCGTCGAGGATCCCGGCTGGGGCAGCCTGCTCGACCTGGTGCCGGCCCTCGGCCTGCGCACGGC
>NZ_JBEOWS010000095.1:0-27360 GCF_040296125.1 Streptomyces sp. NPDC002265
GGCGGACCGGACGCCCCGCCCGGTCATGACCCCGGGCCGGCCGGGGCACGCCCGCCCGTCGGTGCGTGGCCGTACGGCGTGGGCGGGCACCGCGGCGGCGTACTGCGCGGGGAGTACGAGTGATCGCCCCGACGGGCGGACGCCCGCCGGACGCGGCGGCGTCTAGCGTGGCGGACATGGACGAGCAGCGCGTATCCGACGACGGGCCGCCCCGGCGGTGGCGGCACGGGCCGCTGGGTCACCTCTGGGACGAGGAGGAGCGGGGTACCCGTTGGCCGTGGCGGTCCACCGTCGCGATCACCGTCTTCGTGCTCGGCGGGTCGAGCTTCGCGGCCCACGCCCAGCAGAGCGGACGGCTCCCGCTGGACGCCCTCGCGCGCGTGCTGCTGCTCGCCGGATCGGCTCTGCTCCTGTGGCGCAAGCGGTACCCGGCGCTCGTCGCCTTCGGCACGGCCGCGGCCACCCTGGCCTATCTGGCCGCCGGATACGCGTACGGGCCGGTCTTCCTGACCGTCGCCGTGGCCTGCTTCAGCGCGGTCCTCACCGGGCACCGCGGGGCTGCGTGGTCGGCGGTGGGGATGCTCTGGGCCGGCCATGTGCTGGTGGCCCACTGGCTCTACCGGTGGCTGCCGCCGGCCGGTGACCCGGCCGCCTCCTGGTGGCAGGAGGTGGCCGTCGCCACCTGGGTGGTCGGGGTGCTGGCGGTGTCCGAGCTGGCCCGGACACGGCGCGAGCAGTGGGGCCGGGAACGCGCCGAGCGGGCGCGGGCGGCGCGCAGGCGCGCCGACGAGGAACGGCTGCGGATCGCCCGTGAACTGCACGACGTCCTCGCGCACAGCATCTCCGTCATCAATGTGCAGGCGGGTGTCGGCCTGGCGCTCCTGGACACGGACCCGGAGCAGGCGCGCACGGCGCTCACCACCATCAAGGCCGCGAGCAAGGAGGCGCTCGGCGAGGTCCGCCAGGTGCTCGACACCCTGCGTACGCCGGGTGACGCGCCACGTACGCCCGCGCCCGGCCTCGACCGACTGCCCGAACTGGTGGAGCAGGCGGCCGCCGCGGGGCTCACCGTCGAGGTCGAGGGACGGCCGCCCCGGCTGGCGCCCGGCGCGGACCTCGCCGCGTTCCGTATCGTCCAGGAGGCCCTCACCAACGTCGTACGGCATTCCGGTTCGCGGCACGCGCGTGTGCGCGTCGAGCACGCCGGCGGCGAACTGCGGCTGTGCGTCGACGACGACGGGCCCGCGACCGGCGCCGACGCGGGCGGCAGCGGCAACGGCCTGGCCGGGATGCGGGAGCGGGCCGCCGCGCTCGGTGGCAGGATCGAGGCGGGGCCGCGTCCGGACGGCGGCTTCCGGGTGCTCGCCGTACTGCCCTCGGAACGCAAACGGGACCGGGCACCTTCACCGGCACCGGGAACAGGGGCGGGACCGGGATCGGTGTCGTCGCCGTCGAGGACCGAGGAGGATCGGTGATCCGCGTACTGCTCGCCGACGACCAGTCGTTGGTCCGGGCCGGATTCCGGGCGCTGCTCGACGCGCAGCCGGACATCGAGGTGGCCGCGGAGGCCGCGGACGGCGAGGAGGCACTGCGCGCGGTACGCGAACTGCGTCCGGACGTCGTCCTGATGGACATCCGCATGCCTCGCCTGGACGGTCTGGCAGCCACCCGTGGCATCACCGGCGACCCCGCGCTCGCGGGGGTCAAGGTGGTCATGCTCACCACCTTCGAGCTCGACGAGTACGTCTTCGAGGCGATCCGCTCGGGTGCCTCCGGCTTCCTGGTCAAGGACACCGAGCCGGAGGAACTGCTGCGGGCCGTGCGGGCGGTGGTCGAAGGCGCCGCGCTGCTCTCGCCGGGTGTGACCCGCCGGCTGATCGCGGAGTTCGCGGCCCGTTCCAAGGAGCCCGCGGCCGCCGCGGACCTCGCCCGGCTCACCGAGCGGGAACGGGAGGTGATGGCCCTGGTCGGCATCGGGCTGTCCAACGACGAGATCGCCCGTCGCCTGGTGGTCAGCCCGCTCACCGCGAAGACCCATGTGAGCCGCACGATGGTGAAGCTGGGCGCCCGGGACCGGGCCCAACTGGTCGTGCTGGCCTACGAGTCGGGACTGGTGCGGCCGGGCTGGCTGGGCTGAGGAGGCCTACCGGGTCTCGTCGTCGGCACCGGCGGTGGGGCGGCCGGTGAAACGGAACAGCACGCTGACCACGCGTACGGCGAAGAGCACGGTCGCGAGCGCGAGCCCAGCGCGCAGCAGCAACTTCTCCAAGCTGCCCGGAAGTTCGAAGAGCAGCGCGGGACCCGCCACCGCGCCGAAGACGAGTGCCGCGGCGAACGCCGCGCTGCACAGCGCGTATCCGATCTCGACCGTGATCGCGTCCCGTTCGGCCTGCGTGCGCCGTCCCCCGTAGCCCGTCATGCCACGAGTCAAACAGGGGTGTGCCCGGCGGGCAAGGAGCCCCGCCGGGCAGGTACGCACAGCAGACGTCCGCCGACGGCTGGGCCGGCCTCGGCCTCAAGTCACCCTAGGGGGCGGCTAGTCGCGCACGCCCACGCGCTCCGCGTCCGCCTTCGGCTCCCGTGCCGTGGACCCGGCGACCACGATGCTCCGGCGGTCGGCTGTACGGGTCCGCAGTCCCGTGAGGGTGATCAGCAGTCCGGCGAGCGCGATGCCGGTGACCACCACGAGTCCGGGCCGGTAACTGTCGAGCACCGCCTGCGGGGTGGCGTCGGGGGAGGTGTGCGCGGTCACCACGGCCGTGACGACGGCCAGGAAGAGCGCGCCGCCCACCTGCACCGAGGTGTTCAGCAGTCCCGAGACCATGCCCTGTTCGTGGTCCTCGACACCGTTGGTGGCCTGGATGTTGAGCGAGGGGAAGACGAGTGCGCAGGCGGCACCGATCAGCAGCATGCTCGGCAGGATCACGGCCGCGTACGCCGGGTCGAGGTCGACCCGCAGGAACAGCGCGTATCCGACGGCCATGAGCGCGAAACCCGCCGCGATCAGCCGCTGGGTGCCGAAGCGGTCGACGATCGCGCCGACCTTCGTCGAGGACACCGCCACCAGCGCGCCGGCGGGCAGGAACGCGAGCGCGGTGTGCAGTGCCGACCAGCCGAGCAGCGACTGCATGTACAGCGTGACCAGGAACTGGAAGCCGACGTACGACCCGAAGAAGGCCATGGCGCCGAGCTGTGCGCGGATCTGGCTGCCGGAGCGGAGCACGCCGAGCCGGATCAGCGGCCCCGGCGAGCGTCGTTCGACCAGGACGAAGGCGGTCAGCAGGGCGGCGACGGCGAGGAAGGACAGCAGCGTGCGCGCGGACGCCCAGCCGGCCTCCGGTGCCTGGACGACGGTGAAGACCAGCAGCAGCATCGAGGCGGTGCCGAGGACGGCGCCGGGGACGTCGTAGCCCCGGTGGTTGCGCTCGCGTTCGCTGTGCGGCAGCAGCCGCAGTCCGGCGGCGAGCGCGAGCAGGGCGATGGGGGCGGGCAGCAGCATGGTCAGCCGCCAGCTGGCCTCGGTGAGCAGGCCGGACAGCACCAGGCCCATGGAGAAGCCGGTGGCGGCGCAGGTGGTGTAGATGGACAGCGCGCGGTTGCGCAGCGGGCCCTCGGGGAACGTCGTGGTGATGATCGACAGGCCTGCCGGTGCCGTGAAGGCGGCGCTCAGGCCCTTGATGAACCGGCTGGCGATCAGCAGCGGGCCGGAGTCGACGAGTCCGCCGAGCAGGGACGCCAGCGCGAACACGCCCAGGGCCACCAGGAAGACCTGGCGCCTGCCCAGCAGGTCGGCGGTGCGGCCGCCGAGGAGCAGCAGGCCGCCGTAGCCCAGGATGTAGCCGCTGACGATCCATTGCAGCGTCGAGGTCGACAGATGCAGGTCCGAGCCGATGGACGGCAGGGCGACGCCGACCATCGACACGTCGAGCGCGTCCAGGAACATTGCGGCGCACAGCACCAGGAGGGTGCCCCAGAGTCGCGGGGTCCAGCGTCCGGCGGACGCCGGAGCGGTGAGCGGAGAGGTCATGACGACGAGACTACATGCACATGCATTGGATGCAAGCGCATTTAATTCTGATGCAACAAACCGGTTTCTCTGTTACGGTGCCGACATGGCGGCGGAGAAGGCCGAGCAGGCGCTCGTTGACCGGTGGCGGGACATCCTCGCGCTGCACGCGCGTACCCAGTGCGAACTCGACCGCGTGCTGCACGGGCACGGTCTGTGCGGCAGCGACTTCGAGGTGCTGGACGTGCTGGCCGAAGGCACGGCGACGGACGGCACCTGCACCTTCCGCGTCCAGGAGATCTCCGAACGGGTCCACCTCAGCCAGAGCGCGTTGTCGCGGCTGATCGCCCGCCTGGAGCGGGACGGTCTGGTCGAGCGGGCCATGTGCCCGCAGGACCGGCGGGGGGTGCGGGTCGCCCTCACCGCCCAGGGGCGGGCCCTGCACGGTGAGGTGCGGCCGGTGCAGCGTGCGGTGCTGACGCGCATGCTGACGGACGGATCCGCCGACTGACCTCGCGGCCGTCGACGGCGAAGGTCAGCCGATCGCCGAGTTCTCGCGCCACAGCGCGGCCAGCGACGCGTCCCCCGTCACCTCCGGCACCGGCCGCCGGTTCCACAGCGCCAGGTACAACTGCGCGGCCGGACCGGCGAGTTCGCACTCCGCGTCGCCCGCGTCGTCCCGCGCGGCAACCGGCGGTTCCGGGGACAGCCGCACGGTCCACACCGCGTCCGTGTCCGACGCGCGTACCCGCAGCACCCGCGGCGTCTCGGTGCGCACCCGGCTGCGGGTCCGGGCGTGGAAGCCGCGCAGGAGCTCGTCGATGCCGTCCGTCGCGAAGTCCGCGGTGACCGGGCCCGGGGTGCCGTCGAGCGCCGACTCGGCGTCGTAGCGATGGACGGCCGTCTCGTGGGCCTGCCGGCGGGCCCAGAAGTACAGGGGCGAGGGTACGGGCGCGGGGAGGAAGGTCCAGGCCGGCCTGTCGGCAGGCGCCGCGGTCAGGGTGTCGACGAGGTGCCGGTGTCCGGCGCGGTACCAGGCCAGCAGGTCGGCGCCGTCGAGCTCGGGCGGGTCGCCCATCGGCCGCGGGGAGGTGTGCCCCTCGGCGACGAAGGAGGCGGCCCAGCGGTGCACCGCGCCCGTGTGCCGCAGCAGGTCCCGCATCTGCCACCCCGGGCAGGTCGGCACCTTGGCGTCGGTCCCCGCGGCCTCCGCGGCCGCGGCCAGCGCCCGGCCCTCCCGGTCCAGGAACCCGATGAAGTCTTCAGTGTCCATGGGGTGAGTGTGCCGGACGGCGGGGGTGCGGAACCCGTACGGGGTCGCCGACCGTACGCCGTCCTCTGCGGCTCAGTTCGAGATCTGCTTCTCGTCGCTCCAGGGGCCGGCGGACCGGGTGTTCGGTGCGGTGCCGGTCTCGTCGTACGTGTGCAGATGATCGAGCAGCAGACGGTTCAGCCCCTCCGGCGCCTCCTCGGGGATCCAGTGGCTCACGCCCCGGAGGGTCTCGAACCGGTAGGGTCCGTCGACCCACTGACGGGTTTCCTGTGCGGCTGCCGGGCCGAACGCGGTGTCCTGGGTGCTCCAGACGTAGAGCGTGGGCACGTCTATGACGCCGATCGCGCGTTCGGGGCGGCCCGACCGGTACCAGTTCAGCGCCGCGGTGAGGGCGCCCGGCCGGGACAGGTGCCGGAGGTAGGCGTCGACGCTGGACTGCGGGACCTTCTCCGCGTAGAGGGCGCGGAGGAGTGCGGCGTCGTCGGCCAGCATGCGGTCCTCGGTCGTGGGCGTCTCGAGCCAGTCGCGCATGTAGTGGGATCGTGCGCGCTGGTCCTCGTCGCCGCGCAGGGCGCCGGAGAGGGCACGGGGGTGCGGGGTCGAGACGACCGTGAGGGTGCGGATGCGGCCGGGATGGGCGTCGGCGGTCCACCACGCCACCGCGCCGCCCCAGTCGTGACCGACCAGGTCGAACCGTGCCCAGCCCAACTCCTCCGTGATCGCGACGACGTCGTCGACCAGGACGCTCATGCGGTAGTCCTCGGGCCGCTCCGGGCGGACCCCGGGGGAGTAGCCGCGCTGGTCGGGTGCCACCACGCGGTAGCCGTGCGCGGCCAGCGCCGCGATCTGACGGTGCCACGCCAGGGACGTCTGCGGAAAGCCGTGCAGCAGCAGTACCGGGCGGCCCTCGGGCGGACCGGCGGTGATGGCGTCGAACACACCCGCAGCCGTGGGGATCCTCAGCTCGGTCACGACCCACTCCTTCATACCGACTGGTCGGTCAGCCTTCAGGCAGCGGGAGTCGATGTCAAGGCCCATGACCCCCAGGGGACGCTCGCCAAGAGCCCCGGTGGCAGGGGTCGCACCGGAGGCCGGCCAGGCCCTGAGGAGTCGCTCCGTCGGCCTCTTCCTCCTGGTAGGCGAGGACCGTGGTGCGAGGGAAGCCGGCCAGGTCGTCGAAGACCCACTCGTGCGTCCGGCCGGAGGCGGTGGCGCCGAAGACGCGCAGGTTCCAGCGTTCGGGGCGGAAACGGGGGACGGGGCCGTAGTGGGAGACGGGCCAGCCGTTACGTGCCGCTGCCCGGGAGGGATGCGATCGGCGGTCCCGACCCCGGAGGAAGGCTCTTCGGTCACGGTCTGCACCTTCTCGTCATCTTGTCCCGCCGTCCTGCTTTCCAGTGCAGGGTATGCACTCACTCCTTGTGACGCCGTGGCGGGGGCGCATCACGGTGAGTCGCCGCGGGCTCCGGAGCCCACGGGCGGCACGGCATCGGTTCGCCTCGACGGGCACGGCTGACAGCCGCCGCCTATATCGGCATAGCGAGGATTGCTTTGACCAGGGCCTTTCACGGCGAGGATCGTGAACGGCGCCTTCCCGCAACGCCAGTTGAGGAGCCGAGACATGGCCAAGGTGCTCTGCGTCCTGTACGACGACCCCACCGGCGGATACCCGACGACATACGCGCGTGACGACCTCCCGGTGATCGACCACTACCCCGGCGGCCAGACCGCCCCCACTCCCGAGGCGGTCGACTTCACTCCGGGCCACCTGCTGGGCAGCGTCTCCGGCGAACTCGGCCTGCGCGGCTTCCTGGAGAAGGCCGGCCACACCCTCGTCGTCACCTCCGACAAGGACGGCGACGGCTGCGTCTTCGACCGTGAACTGGCCGACGCGGACGTCGTGATCTCCCAGCCGTTCTGGCCGGCGTATCTCACGCCCGAGCGGATCGCCGCCGCGCCGAACCTCAAGCTGGCGATCACCGCGGGCATCGGCTCCGATCACGTCGACCTCGAAGCGGCGGTCGCGCACCGGGTGACGGTCGCCGAGGTGACGTACTCCAACAGCATCAGCGTCGCCGAGCACGTCGTCATGATGACGCTGTCCCTCGTGCGCAACTACCTGCCCTCCCACCAGGTCGTCCTCGACGGCGGCTGGAACATCGCAGACTGCGTGGCCCGCTCGTACGACGTCGAGGGCATGCACGTCGGAACGGTCGCCGCGGGCCGCATCGGCCTCGCGGTCCTGCGCCGCCTCGCGCCGTTCGACGTGAAGCTGCACTACACCGACCGGCACCGGCTGTCCGAGGACATCGAGCGCGAGCTGGGACTGGTCTGGCACGAGAGCGCCGCCGACATGGTCCCGCACTGCGACGCCGTCACCGTCAACGCCCCACTCCACCCGGAGACCGAGGGCCTGTTCGGCGACGACCTGCTGGCCACCATGAAGCGCGGCGCCTACCTCGTCAACACGGCACGCGCGAGGATCGTCGACCGGGACGCCGTCGACCGCGCCCTGCGCAGCGGCCGGCTGGCGGGCTACGCGGGTGACGTCTGGTACCCGCAGCCCGCCCCGGCGGACCACCCCTGGCGCACCATGCCCCACCACGGCATGACCCCGCACATCTCCGGCTCCTCCCTCTCCGCCCAGGCCCGCTGCGCCGCGGGCACCCGCGAGATCCTGGAGCACTGGCTGGCGGGCCGTCCGATCCGCGACGAATACCTGATCGTCGACGGCGGCGGTCTGGCCGGAACCGGTGCGCACTCCTACTCGGTCGGCAAGTAGCCGAGGCGGGGCGCGGGTCCGGGCGCGGGCGCCGGGACGTCAGCCCAGGGCGCGGTCCAGGCTGAAGGCCGCGCTGATGAGGGCGAGATGCGTGAACGCCTGGGGGAAGTTGCCCTGTTGCTCGCCGGTCTGACTGATCTCCTCGGCGTACAGGCCCAGATGGTTGGCGTACGTCAGCATCTTCTCGAACGCGAGCCGCGCCTCGTCCACCCGGCCCGCGCGCACCATCGCCTCCACGTACCAGAAGGAGCAGATGGAGAACGTGCCCTCGTCGCCGCGCAGTCCGTCGGGGCTGGCCAGCGGGTCGTAGCGATAGACCAGCGAGTCGCAGATCAGGTCGTCGGTGAGCGCGTCGAGGGTGGACAGCCACTTGGGGTCGGTCGGCGCGATGAACTTGGTGAGCGGCATCATCAGCAGGGCCGCGTCCAGTACGTCGCTGCCCTCGTACTGCACGAAGGCCCGGCGGTCCTCGGACCAGCCCCGGCTGTGGATACGCCGGTAGATCGTGTCGCGGCGCTGCTGCCAGTGGGCCAGGTCGGCGGGCAGGCCGCGCCGGTTGGCCATCCGGATGCCCCGTTCGATCGCCACCCAGCACATCAGCCGCGAGTACAGGAAGCTCTTGCGGCCGCCGCGTGTCTCCCAGACACCCTCGTCCGGCTGGTCCCAGTGTTCGCAGACCCAGTCGACCAGCGCGCATACATCATCCCACTGCTCGCTGGAAATGGGCTCCGCCCACTTGTCGTAGAGATAGATGGAGTCGATCAGCGCGCCGTAGATGTCGAGTTGGAGCTGATTGGCGGCCGCGTTGCCGACGCGCACCGGTGCGGAGCCGTAGTGGCCCTCCAGATGGGGCAGTTCACGCTCCGGCAGGTCGGTGCGGCCGTCGATGCCGTACATGATCTGAAGGGGGCCGGACGGTTTGCCGTCGCCCGGAGTGATGTGCCGGGTCACGAACTTCATGAATGCCGCGGCCTCGCCGGTGAAGCCCAGCCGCAGCAGTGCGTAGACGCAGAAGGCCGCGTCGCGCACCCATACGTAGCGGTAGTCCCAGTTGCGTTCGCCGCCCAGTTGCTCGGGCAGGCTCGTGGTCGGCGCTGCCACGATCGCGCCCGTGGGTGCGTAGGTGAGCAGTTTCAGGGTGAGCGCTGAGCGGTGCACCATCTCCCGCCAGCGGCCCCGGTACTTGGAGGCGTGCAGCCAGTGCCGCCAGTACGCCACCGTGGCGGTGAACTGCTCCTCCGCCTCCATCCGGGGGCACCGGCGCGGTGACACCTCGCCGCCGAGCTGGTCGAGCGCGAACACCGCCGACTCGCCCTCGGCCAGCTTGAAGTCCGCCCGCGCGTCCGTCCCGTCCGCCTCCAGGACGACCGTGGCGGTCAGTCCGAGGGAGAGCTTCGCGGACTCGAACACGGCCACGTCGCCGTCCACGCGCAGGGTGTGCGGCGAGGCGCCGTACTCGAAGCGCGGCGCCACCCGGACCCGGAAGGGGATCGAGCCGCGTACGCACAGCACGCGCCGGATCAGCCGGTGGCGGTCGGCCTCGGCGCCCGTGTCGCCGGTGATCGGCATGAAGTCCTGCACCTCGCCGACGCCGTCCTCGGTGAAGAACCGGGTGATCAGGACGTTGGTGTCGGGGAAGTAGAACTGCTTGGTCCGGGCCGGCACGGTCGCCGCCAGTTCGAAGGAGCCGCCGCGCTCGGCGTCCAGGATGGAGCCGAAGACGCTGGGCGCGTCGAAGGAAGGGCAGCAGTACCAGTCGATCGTGCCGTTCGATCCCACCAGCGCCACGCTGCGCAGGTCGCCGATCAGGCCGTGATCGGCGATCGGCACGTATTGCGCGCCCGCGGGCACGTCCTGGTCGAACGATGCCTCGGTCATCGCAGCCTCCCTGGGCCGGCCCCCGCATCACGCGGCTTCCAGCTTAGGCCGAACACGGCGGAGGAGGGCTGGGAACCCGCGCGCTCGGGTGTACGGTCCGGCGACGGCGGGCGGCGCGGTCGGGCGTACCGTCCGACGGCGGCGAGTGGCGTGGTCAGACGCTGAGGACCCGGATCCCCGCCTCCTCGAACCGGCGCACCGTGTCCGCGTCGGCCGCGGTGTCCGTGACCAGCGTGTCCACCGACCCGGCCGCGCAGATCCGGGCGAAGGCCCGATGGCCCAGCTTGCTGGAGTCCGCGGCGACGATCACCCGCTCGGCCCGCTCGCACAGCAGCCGGTTGACGGCGGCCTCCGCCTCGTCGTGGGCGGCGGCGCCATGGGCGACATCGAAGGACACGACCCCGAGGACCGTCACATCCAGCGTGATCTGGCCCAGTACGCCGTCCGCGAGCGGCCCGACCAGCTCGTACGACTGCGCCCGGGCGACCCCGCCGGTCACCACGATCTTGAACTGCGGGCGTACGGCCAGCTCGTTCGCGATGTTGAGCGCGTTCGTCACGACGGTCAGCGCGGGGGAGCCGTCGGCGAGGTCGCCGCGTACGGCCAGCGCCCGCGCCACCTCGGTCGTGGTCGTGCCGCCGGTGAGTCCGACCGCCTCGCCGGGCGCGATCAGCTCGGCCACGGCCCTGGCGACCCGCTGCTTCTCGGAGGCGTGGCGGGCGGTCTTGTAGCGCAGCGGCAGCTCGTACGACACCCCGTGCACCAGCGCCCCGCCCCGGGTGCGGACGAGCATCTGCTGCTCGGCGAGCTGGTCGAAGTCGCGGCGGATCGTGGCGGACGAGACCGCGAGGTCGGCGGCCGCCTCCTCGACGTCCAGCCGGCCGCGCTCGACGAGCAGCTCCAGCAGCGCCTTCCAGCGCGCGTCGCGCGACATCCGCACCTCTCCGTTCGTCCACGGCACTCGATGTGCGTCCACGGCATTCGATCCCCCGGCGACCCTAGCGCAGGTTGACCTGCTCCGAATGCTTGAAGATGCTCGAAAGTGAGCTGTACCTTGCAAGAACAATCAGCGGGACTCCGATTCTCCCGGGAGGGGCACGGCGTGAGCCATGTCGAGGAGGAACTGAACAGTCAGCCGGAGTGCTGGACCCGTGCGGCCGTCCAGGCTGCGGAACACCGCGCGGTGCTGCCGGCGCCGGGGGAGCGGGTCGCGGTCGTCGGCTGCGGCACCTCGTACTTCATGGCCCAGGCGGCGGCGGGCCTGCGCGAGGCGGCAGGCCAGGGGGAGACCGACGCCTTCGCGGCCTCGGAGTTCCCCCACGGGCGGGCCTACGGCCGGGTCGTCGCCCTCACCCGCTCGGGCACCACCACCGAGGTGCTGGAACTGCTGGCCCGGCTGCGGGGCCGTACCCGCACCGTCGCGCTCACCGCCGATCCCGGCACGCCCGTGACGGCCGCCGCCGACGACCTCGTCGTCCTCGACTACGCCGACGAGCGCTCCGTCGTCCAGACCCGCTTCGCCACCACGGCCCTCACCCTGCTGCGCGCCCACTTCGGACTGCACGACGACGCTGCGGTCACCGACGCCCGTACCGCGCTCGCCGCCGAGCTGCCCCAAAGACTGGTCGACTGCGCCCAGTTCACCTTCCTCGGCCGTGGCTGGACGGTCGGCCTGGCGAACGAGGCCGGGCTGAAGATGCGCGAGGCCGCACTGTCGTGGGCGGAGGCCTACCCGGCGATGGAGTACCGGCACGGCCCCATCAGCGTCACCACCAAGGGCACCGCCACCTGGATGTTCGGCGAGGCGCCGGAGGGGCTGGCCGAGCAGGTGGGCGCCACCGGCGGCCGGTGGGTGCGGGGCGAGCTCGACCCGCTCGCCGAACTGGTCCGGGCCCAGCGGCTCGCCGTCGCGGTCGCCGCGGCCCGCGGCCTCGACCCCGACCGCCCGCGGCACCTCACCCGTTCGGTGATCCTCGACCCTCGGCACCACTGATCCGCTACGGCCTCGGCCGTACTTCCCCGGCCCCCTCGGAACTCCCCGGATGTCTCCGAACTCCAGGTGGCTGCATCCGAGTTCCCTCGATCTCCCTGTTCTCCCTCGAGTTCCCTCGATCTCCCTGACAGCCGTGATCGCCCGGAAAGGAAGGGCCGTGCCCCTCACGACCACCGGCGAGCTCGTCGCCCGCGCCGCCGCGAGCCGTTCCGCCGTCGCCGCCTTCAACGTCATCACGCTGGAGCACGTCGAGGCCGTCATCGCCGGCGCCGAGACGGCCCGGTCGCCCGTCGTCCTCCAGGTCAGCGAGAACGCCGTCAGATTCCGCTACGGCCGGCTGCTCCCCCTCGCCCGCGCGGCGACGGCCGCCGCCGAACGCGCCGACGTGCCGGTCGCGTTGCACCTCGATCACGTCCAGAGCGACGCCCTGCTGCGCCAGGCGCCGGACGCCGGCTTCAGCTCGGTGATGTACGACGCCGCCCGTCTGCCGTATCAGGAGAACCTCGCCGCGACCCGGGCCGCCGCCGACTGGGCACATGCCCGAGGGCTGTGGATCGAGGCCGAGTTGGGACAGGTCGGCGGCAAGGACGGAGCCCCGCCGCTCGATCCCCACGCACCCGGCGCCCGCACCGACCCCGCCGGGGCCCGCGCCTTCGTGACGGAGGCCGGCGTCGACGCCCTGGCCGTGGCCATCGGCAGCTCCCACGCGATGACCACCCGCACCGCCGTCCTCGACCACGCCCTCCTCGCCCGTCTCTCCGGCGCCGTCGGCATCCCGCTCGTCCTGCACGGCTCCTCCGGGGTCCCGGACGGCGAACTGACCGCGGCGGTCGGCGGAGGCATCGCCAAGGTCAACGTCGGCACCGCCCTCAACATCGCCATGACCTGTGCGATCAGGGACTTCCTCGCCGCGCACCCGGAGGCGGTCGACTCGCGCAAGTACCTCGCCGTGGGCCGGGCGGCGATGGCGGAGGCCGTGACCCGGATCATCAAGGTGCTCGGCTGACCGCCGACGGCCGCCTCACCCCTGCTTGACCGCCTTGAGCACCACGAACTTCGGGTCCCCGGCCACCAGCCGGCTGTTGCCGAACAGCCGCCGCAGCTTGACGTGGTAGCCCAGGTGCCGGTTGCCGATCACCCACAGCTCGCCGCCCGGCCGCAGCACGCGCTGCGCCCCGGAGAACATCCGCCAGGCCGTCGCGTCGGTCGTCGCCTGATGGGAGTGGAACGGCGGGTTGTTGAGGACGACGTCGACACTGCCGTCCGGCACACCGGACAGACCGTCCCCGACCCGGAACTCGGCGTGCCCCGGCACCCCGTTCGCCTTGTACGTCGCCTCGGCCGAGGCGACGGCCTGGAACGACTCGTCCACGAACAGCACTTCGGCGTCCGGTTCGGCCAGCGCCACCGCCGTACCGACGACACCGTTGCCGCAGCCCAGGTCCACCACCCGGCTGGCTCCCCGGCAGTCGGGCAGATGCCGCAGGAAGAACCGGGTGCCGATGTCGAGCCGGTCGGCGCAGAAGACGCCTGCGTGGTTGACGACCGTGCGTCCGGAGACGGCGCCGACGCCGTCCGGGAGCGTGTACGTGTACGGCCATGGACTGGCCGGCCGCTTCAGCGCCGGGTCGGGCTCGCAGAAGATCAGGCGTGCCTTCTGCTCGGCCAGCGAGGTGCGGGTCGGCCCGAGGATCCGCTCGAACAGCCGCAGCGTCGAGGTGTGGATCTCCTTCACCATGCCGGTGCCGACCACGACCGTGTTCTCGTGCACCGCGGGTGCCAGCCGCAGCAGCTGCTCCTCCAGGAGCGCCAGGCTCTTCGGCACCCGCACCAGGAGCACGTCGATCCGCTCGGGCGGAGCGTCCTGGGTGGTCAGCAGTTGTACGGCCCCGGTCTCCACGCCGTTGCGGGCGAGGTTGGCCCGTGTCGCCTCCTGCGCGAGGAACGAGTCGGTGATCTGTGTCGGCCGGTGCGCCGCCAGCGCGGTGACCAGGGCACCCCAGCGGTCGCCCACGACCACGACGGTGCCGGCCGGCGACACGGGCTGCTCGGCGAGGTACCGCAGGAGATACGCGTCGGAGGCGTCCCAGGCCCGCAGCCGGTCGCGCGGGTCGTCGGGGTAGCGGGCCAGCAGGAGCTCGCCCCAGGGAGTCGTCATACGGTCGTTCATCGTGCGTCAAGGCTAGCGGAGCCGCAGTTCAGGGCCGGTGCCACGACCCGGTGCGGGAGGATGGGGCCATGGACGCCGAACTGTTCCCCCGGGACCGTACGGGCCTCGCGCCGGGCGCGGTCCATGTGCCGGACTGGCTCGACGCCCGGGAGCAGCGGGAACTGCTCGAAGCCTGCCGTGGGTGGGCACGTCCGCCGGCCGGGCTGCGCACGGTGGTCACGCCCGGCGGCGGGACCATGACGGCCCGGCAGGTCTGTCTGGGCTGGCACTGGTACCCGTACGCCTACGCCCGTACGGTCGTCGACGGGGACGGCGCGCCGGTGAAGCCGTTCCCCGCCTGGCTGGGCGAGCTGGGCCGGCGCGCGGTGCGCGACGCGCTCGGCCCGGAGACGGCGCCGGGCACGGCAGCGGCCTACGACATCGCGCTGATCAATTTCTACGAGGGCGACGCCCGGATGGGTATGCACCGCGACGCCGACGAGCGGTCCGAGGCTCCCGTGGTGTCCCTGAGCCTCGGCGACACCTGCGTCTTCCGCTTCGGCAACACGCAGACGCGGGCGCGTCCGTACCAGGACGTCGAACTGCGCAGCGGCGACCTGTTCGTGTTCGGCGGGCCGTCGCGGCTCGCCTACCACGGGGTGCCGCGGGTCCACCCGGGCACCGCCCCGGCCTCGCTGGGGCTGACCGGACGGCTGAACATCACCCTGCGGGTGAGCGGGCTGGGGTGAACCGGGCCCGGCCGGGTGGAGCGGTGGGCCGTGCCACGCCTGGTGAATCCGACGTGGGCATGCCGATACGGCCGCGATCGCCGGCCGTCGAGCGGATCATGGGAGACTCGCTCCCATGAGCGGCAAGGCGGAGCCCCGGCAGGCAGGGGAAGGGACCACCTCCAGGACACGGCTGGACCGGGGGCGCGGTGCGCTGGGACCCGCGCTGGAGCTGGTGCACACCGGGCGTGCGCCGACCCGGGCCGTGCTGACCGCCGAACTGGGCGTCACCCGTGCCACGGCGGGCGCCGTCGCCGTGGAGCTGGAGGCACTCGGCCTGATCAGGGTCGACGCCAGGCCCGCCGCCGCTGGATCGCAGGGCCGGCCCTCGCACCGGCTCGAACTCGCCGAGGACGGGCCCGTGGCGCTGGCCGCCCAGGTGCACGCCGACGGGTTCCGGGCCGCGCTGGTCGGACTCGGCGGCCGGATCGTCGCTACCGCACCCGGTTGCGAGGCGGTCGACGCGGATCCGGCGAAGGTGCTCGGCTCCGTCGTGGAGGTGGGTGCCGAACTGCTGCGGCGGACCGGGCGGCGGTGCGTGGGCGCGGGGCTCGCCGTGCCGTCCGCGGTCGCCGAACCCGAGGGCCTGGCCCTCAACCCGCTGCACCTGGCCTGGCCCGCGGGGGCGCCCGTACGGGAGATCTTCGCCGAGCAGGTGCATGCCGCGGGCATCACCGGTCCGGCGTTCGCGGGCAACGACATCAACCTCGCCGCGCTCGCCGAGCACCGGCACGGCGCCGGACGCGGGGCCCGCGACCTGCTGTGCGTGGCCACCGGACACCGAGGGGTCGGCGGTGCGCTGGTACTCGACGGGCGTCTGCACACCGGCAGTTCGGGCCTGGCCCTGGAGGTCGGCCATCTCACCGTCAACCCCGAGGGCGGCCACCCCTGTTACTGCGGCAGCCGCGGCTGCCTCGACGTGGAGACGGACCCGTTGGCCCTGCTCACGGCGGCTGGCCGGGCGCCGGGTCCCGAGGAGTCCCTGCTGAAGCAGGCCGACGACCTGATCCGCGACGAGTACGCCGACCCGGCGGTCCGTACCGCCGTCGAGGCCCTGATCGACAGGTTGGGCCTCGGACTCGCCGGACTGGTGAACATCCTCAACCCCGACCGCATCATCCTCGGCGGTCTGCACCGCACCCTCATCGACGCCGACCCGGACCGGCTGCGCGCGGTGGTCGCCGACCGCAGCCTGTGGGGCCGCAGCGGGGGCGTGCCCATCCTGGCCTGCTCACTGGACCACAACAGCCTGGTGGGAGCGGCGGAGCTGGCGTGGCAGCCGGTGCTCGACGACCCCCTGGGCGCACTGACCGCGCACGCGTAGGCGGTACGCGCACCTGCACGCGTGGGCGTACCGCCTGCACGTGCACGGCCGTCGCGCTAGAGAACCGCCCCGCCGTCGATCACCAGGTCCGTGCCCACCACCGACGCGGCCGCGTCCGAGGCCAGGTACAGCACGGCCTGGGCCACCTCCTCGGTCGACGAGACCCGGCCGAGCGGGGACAGCTCCTTCATCCGTACGTCGCGGTCCGCCGGCGACTCGCCGGGCCGCAGCGACATGGCGGTGTCGGCCGGGCCGGGGCTGACCGCGTTGATGCGTACGCCGTCCGCGATGTGGTCGAGCGCGGCGCCGCGGGTGAGGGCGGAGACGGCGGCCTTGGACGCCCCGTAGGCGGCGAGCCCGCGCGCCTGCTTGTGGGGCCCGAGGTTGGAGGAGACGTTGACGATCGTGCCGCCGCCCGGCTGGCTGCGCATCTGCCGGATCTCGGCCCGCAGGGCGAGGAAGACACCCGTGACGTTGACGTCGAGCAGGGTCTGCCAGTCCTCCTCGGGCACGTCCGCCACCGGTCCGGCGCCGCGGAAGACCCCCGCGTTGTTGACGGCGATGTCGAGCGAGCCGAAGCGGTCCACGGTCTCCCGGACCAGCGCGTCGACGTCACCGGCTCTGGTCATGTCGGCGACGACGGCGACCGTCTCGCCGCCGGCCGCCGCCGCGAGCGCGACGGTCTCGTCGAGCGCGGCCCGCCCGCGCCCGGCCACGACGACCCGGGCCCCCTCGGCGGCGAACGCCAGCGCGACGGCCCGTCCGATGCCGGACCCACCTCCGGTGACCAGGGCGGTGCGGCCGGTGAAACGGGCGGAGCGAGTGCCGGACATGGTGTGCCGTTCCCTTCGTGACGGATCCCGGGGGACCCCTGCGACGGATCCCTGAGGACCCATTTTTCCGAACCGTTCATTCCAGTATGGCGAGCGCCTGTTCCGCCGCCTCCCGGACCCGCGCCGGGTCGGCGGAGGCCTTGCCGACCACCCGCAGCCCCTGCATGAGGACGAGCAGCATGCGGGCCACCGCCCGGGGTTCGCGCTGCGCGGGCAGCTCACCCTGGGCCTGGGCGCGGACCAGCGCCGAGTGCAGCAGCGTCTCCAGGTGCTCCCAGCTGCGCTCGACGCGCCGGGCGGCCGCGCTGTCGTGGGGGGCCACCTCGGCCGCCGTGTTGGTGACGAAGCAGCCCCGCGTGCGACTGTCGTCGGCGGCGGCCTCCGCGGCGAACCGCCGTACCACCGCGCGTACGGCCGGCAGCGCCGGACCGGGCCGGGACAGCTCGCGCAGCAGCAGGGGGTCCCGTGTCTCGCCGTACCGCTCCAGGGCCTTCAGGTACAGGTCGTGCTTGTTGCCGTAGGTGGCGTAGATGCTCGCCCGGCCGATACCGAGCCGCTCCACCAGGTCGGCCATGGAGGTCGCCTCGTACCCGCGCTGCCAGAACAGTTCCAGTGCTGCGTCGAGGGTCGCGTCCGGATCGAATTCCTTGCTCCTGGCCATGACCGGACGCTAGAACAATGCAGAACGATCGGTCAAGTATGGCGGGTGTGGAGTCCGCTCGGCGCCACTCGACCGCTCAGCGCCACTCGACGCCGAAGGCCCGGCCGGGGTTCTGCGTCAGGATGCGGTCCACCAGCTCCTCGCCCAGGGCCGCCGCCAGCCGCGGCCGTACCCGGCGCAGCAGATATGGCATACCGGGACCACCGCCCACCGAGCGGGCGGCCGCCGTCGTGGTGTCCCCGCCGAGCAGCAGCCGGTCGCCGTGTCCCGCGTCGGCGAGCGCGCGGACCGCGTCGGGCATCCGCCAGTCGGTGGCGTGATGGGCGCGCGAGGGTCCGTCGAACGCCAGATAGCAGCCCGACGTGGCGGCCTGGCGGTGCAGCGCACCGTCGGGGAAACGGTTCAGGTGCGAGGATCACCCGGTGCGGCGGCACGCCCGACTCGCCGCACAGCAGGTCGAGTACGTCCAGCGCGCCGGTGCCGAGTTCCAGGTGCACGGCGATGGGCGCACCGGTCGCATGGTGGGCCTCGGCCGCCGCCGTCATGGTCCAGCGGGCGTGCGCGTCGAGCGTGTGGAAGCCGCCGGCCACCTTGATCAGTCCGGCGCGCACTCCCGACGTGCCGATGCCCGAGGTCAGTTCACCGACGAACACGTCGGCGAGGCTGCCGCGCAGCCGGCCGAGCAGCGCCTCGTCGTAGTGCGCCGCCTGGTGCAGTCCCGTCGCGGCCACCACGTGCACCCCGGTCTCCCGGGACAGCGCCGGCAGATCGGCCGCGCGGCGGCCCAGACCGTACGGCGTCCACTGCACGACGCTGCCGCCGCCCTGGGCGCGGAACGCGGTCAGCTCCGCCCGTGCCGCGGAGGCACTGCGCAGCTCCTGCCCCGGGAGCAGGGGGCTGCCGAAGAACAGGTGGTCGTGCGCGTCGCACACGCCGAGCCGTTCGGGCGACAGGTCCCCCAGCGCCGTACGGACCGTGCTCACCACTGTCTGCCCCGCGGCAGCGTGTCCCGTCCCGGCGCCGACAGATGCAGCACCTCGAACACCTCACCGTCCGTCTCGGGCGTGTCGTGCTCCCAGAGGGAGAAGTGGACCGACTCCCAGCGGCTGGTGTCCACGGCCGCCGCGGCGAGCACCGCGCCGTCCTTGCGGGCCAGCCGCCCGACCTCGTCCACCGCCCGGCCCATGAGGGCGGACAGCTCCACCCCGTCCGGCAGCGGCCGGCGGTCGCGGACGGCGAACCGGGCGGGCGACGCGGCGGCCGTGCCCTCCTCGTGGGCCACTCCCGTCCACTGCCGCACCACGGGCCGCCCGAAGTCGTCGCTCAGCCCCTGGAAGGGGCCTCCCCACAGGAAGGCGTTCATGCCCTCCACGGTGTTCCAGAGGTAGAACGGCGCGTACTGGTTGACCGGCGACGCGCGCACCCCGCGTTCCCGCAGCAGATACGCCTTGAGGCCGAGGCCCGCCCAGTCGTCCAGCGCATGCCCGACACGGGCCACGCGCGCGCGGACGATGTCGGTGTCGTAGTCGGCGGGCAGGGTGATCTCGTACTGCATGGCGTGCATCGGATGCCTCCTCAGGCGGGCAGGTCCCGTGGGTCGACGTGTGCTTCCCACTCGACGGTCGTGCCGTCCTCGGCGGCCTCGACGACCGCGAGATGCGTCATGAAGGTGTGCGGTCCCGCACCGTGCCAGTGCCGCTCGCCCGGTTCGATCCACACCGTGTCGCCCGCCCGGATCGGCTGCACGGGGCCGCCCTCGCGCTGCACCCGGCCCTCGCCCTCCAGGAGGTGCAGGACCTGCCCGTGGGGATGGCGGTGCCAGGCGGTGTGTGCGCCGGGTGCGAAGTGCACATTGAACAGGTGCAGCCGGGACGGGGTCCGGGGGCCGCGATCTCGTCGAGCCAGACCGTGCCGGTGAAGTGCTCCGCCGGGCCCTGCCTCGTCTCGGGGCGCTGCCGGGTGATGTGCATGCGTGGGTGCTCCTAACGGGGGGCGAGCAGGGAGAGCAGTCCCCGGACGCCCGTGTCGAAGGCGGCCGGCGAACCGGAGGCCCGGGCCAGGACGTAACCGCCCTGGACGGTCGCGAGGATCGTCGCCGCGATCTCCTCGCCGTCGAGTCCGGGCGGGAAATCGCCCTGCTCCACGCCCTCCTCGACGATTCCGGCGAGTCGTTCGCGGATCCGGTCGAGCGTCTCGTCGACCGGGGCGCGCAGCGTGTCGTCGGCGACGACGTCGGGGTCCATGGTCAGCCGCCCGACCGGGCAGCCGCGCAGCACGTCGCGCTCGCGCAGGAGGTACGCCCGGATGCGCTCGTACGGAGTGCCCGGACCGTCGAGGAGGGAGCCGGTGGTGGCCAGCAGCTCCTCGGCCGTCCGCCGGATGGCGGCCAGGGCCAGGTCCGGCTTGCCCTTGAAGTGGTGGTACATGCTGCCCTGCCCGGCGCCCGCGCGCTCCAGGATCGCCTTGGGGCTGGTGCCCACATAGCCGCGCTCCCAGAGCAGGTCCCGGGTGGACTCGATCAGGCGTTCCGAGGTGCTCATGTCGCCACTGTACATACTAGTAGTTACAGAAATCTCGGAGACCGGGAAAGCGACGGGGAAGGTGGCCGGAAGCGGCCTGGAAAGCCGCCGGGGGGAGCGGCCGGGAGACGGCCGGGGAGCAGGCGCGGATCGTTCTCGTACTCCCGGGGCGGTACGCGTACTGCCGCTGGCCGTACGACGACCCGGACCCCTCCCGTGGGCGAGTCTCGGGACATCACCAAGAACCCGTCCACCGCCTCACCGAGGAGATGACCGAGATGACCACCCTGGCCGACTGGCACGGCGGACCCGGCCCCTGGATCCTGTTCTTCCCGCTGATCTGGGCGGCCGTCGTGGCCGGCGCCGTCACCTTCCTGCGCCGCACTGCCTGGCGCGGCCGTCGCGGACCGTGGCAGGCGCTCGGCGACCCCCGTCCGTCCGGTGACTCGCCCGTCGCGATCCTCGGCCGCCGCTTCGCCTCCGGCGAGATCGACGAGGACGAGTACTGGCGCCGGCTGTCCGTCCTCGACGAGCAGTTCGGCCGTACGGGCAAGGGCGGCGCGGCATGACGGCGGCCCGCGGCATGACGCCGGTCACCGTCAGGCGGGCGGCCGCAGGCTCCTCGCCGTGGTGAACGACCAGGGCGACGACGAGCCGGCAGTACGAGCCCCGGAGGGCGACGGCGAGGCGGCCGTGCAAGCCCCGGAGGGCGTGGGCGTCGAACGAGCCTGCTGCGGCGACCTGATCGGCTTCCTGGTCTGGGCGTTCGACCTGGGCCCTGCGTCGGCCGCGGCGGAGGGCGGCACGCTGCCGCCGGACCACGCGGATGGCAGCCGCGACCCGGCGCGGACACCGGCGGACGGGGCCTGACGACGGGCGACACCGCCCGTCGCGACCTCGGCGCCACCGTCCGCGGCACCTTCGCCCACGGCGCGCGGCAGACGAGTACGGCCCGCCCGGTCACCGCCCGGTCAGCCGGCAACAGCCGACCGGGCGGGAGCATGGGCGGGCCTGAGGCCGTCGGTCGTGACCTCGACCTCCGTGAACAGGTGCGCGGGTTTGTCCGCGACCGTACGGCGTGCCGGGCGGGCCGGCGCGGAGACGGTCGTGGGGAGCGTGAACCACACGACCTTGCCGGACTCGCCGTCCGGCCGTACGCCCCAGCTCTCGCTCACCGCGGCGACCATGGCGAGCCCGCGTCCGCAGGTGGCCAGGGGTTCCGCGTCGTCGACCACCGGGAGCCTGGGGTCGTGGTCGCGCACGGAGACGGTCAGCCGGTCGACCACCAGCTCCATCTCCACTGTGCACGTCTTGTCGGGCTGGGCATGCCGGTGGACGTTGGTCAGAAGCTCTGTCACACCGAGCGCGGCCCGGTCGATGAGGGGGTCCATATGCCAGTAGCGCAACTGCGCCGATACGATTCTGCGGACCTGGCCGATCCGCGACGGCAGGGCTTGGAGCTCCACCGTGCAGTGCCTGCTCGGGTGGCTGATCACGGCTGCGACTCCCCGACGTGAGGTCCGGAAGAACACGGAGTTCGGTTCCAGCAGGACGTGGGGTGAAGCTGCCGCCTGCTGTCATGTCCGGCGGGCTGGTTCGCAGCGTTATCGCCGGTAAACCCAGAGTGACGTGAGAACAGCGTGACGCAGTGGGGTCCGTGCCGCAACTCGCGACTCAGCCGCCCCGTCCGGCGGCCCGGCGTACGGCCTCGATGAACCGTCGTGCCGCGGGTGGCCCCGGCTCGCCGGGCGCGGGGTCGTGGTCACCCAGGGTCAGCAGGTACCGGTTGCCGTTGAGGTCCGCCAGGGCGCGGTCCTGCGGCGCGAACCAGGGCTTCGACGCCCGTACGGCCTGCACCGGCGCGCTGTCGATCTCGCTGCCGTAACTCGTGAGCAACTCCAGCCTGCCGCCGCTGATCCGGACCTGCCCGGCCCGGGTGAGCGAACGCAGCCGTTTGCCGATCCGCACGCCCGTCGCCGTGAACTCCGGCTCCGCCATGCCGTTCCGCCCCCTTGTGCGCGTGGTGCGCCGGACCGCGCTGCCTTGCGGGTGATCCGACCCGTGGCGTGATCCGGCCCGTCTCCGTGGTCCAGTGTGCGCCCCCGTTCGGGGCCCTGGCCCCGCCTGCTGAAGTCTGCCCGCGTACCGCGTCGAGCACCAGTGCGTACGACGTCTCGGCAGCGCGTACCCGGAGCACTCGCGTGAATGCGCCCCCCGATCTGCGCCAGGGCGGCTCCCATGTCAGTTCCGCAGACGTTCTTTGAGCCGCTCAAAGATGTGTTTATGCAGGTGAGAAGTGGTGCGGAGGGTGCTTATCATCGAGGCGTCGGGCGCGCGAGGCGTCGTCGGCGCGAAGCGTTAGGAGCACCGCCGTGAGTACCTCTCAGCAGACCCGGACCGGCGAGACCCTCGACGTCGACCGCAGCGACGCCGCCTATCGCGACTGGCTGAAAGAGGCGGTCCGCAAGGTCCAGGCGGACGCCAACCGCTCGGCCGACACCCATCTGCTGCGTTTCCCGCTGCCCGAGCGATGGGGTATCGATCTCTATCTGAAGGACGAGTCGACCCATCCCACCGGCAGTCTCAAGCACCGCCTGGCCCGCTCGCTGTTCCTCTACGGTCTGTGCAATGGCTGGATCCGGCCGGGCCGCCCGGTGATCGAGGCGTCCAGCGGTTCGACGGCCGTCTCCGAGGCGTACTTCGCGAACCTGATCGGCGTGCCGTTCATCGCGGTCATGCCGCGCACGACGAGCGCCGAGAAGTGTCGCCTGATCGAGTTCCACGGCGGCCGCTGCCACTTCGTCGACGACTCGCGCCGGATGTACGAGGAGTCGGCCCGCCTCGCGGCGGAGACCGGCGGACACTACATGGACCAGTTCACCTACGCCGAGCGCGCCACGGACTGGCGCGGCAACAACAACATCGCCGAATCCATCTTCCGTCAGCTGGAGTTGGAGCGGTTCCCGGAACCGGCGTGGATCGTCGCCACGGCCGGCACCGGCGGCACCTCCGCGACCCTCGCCCGCTACGTCCACTACACCCAGCGCGACACCCGCATCTGTGTCGCCGATCCGGAGAACTCCTGTTTCTTCGAGGGCTGGACCACCGGGGACCAGGACGTCACCTGCGACCGCGGCTCGCGTATCGAGGGCATCGGCAGGCCCCGCATGGAACCGAGCTTCGTGCCCGGCGCGGTCGACCGGATGATGAAGGTCCCCGACGCGGCGAGCGTCGCCGCCGTGCGCGCCCTGGAGCAGGTCATCGGCCGCAAGGCGGGCGGCTCCACCGGGACCGGGCTGTGGAGCGCCCTGAAGATCGTCGCCGAGATGGCGGCCGAGGGGCGCCGGGGGAGTGTCGTGACGCTGCTGTGCGACCCCGGGGACCGCTATCTCGACAAGTACTACGCGGACGAGTGGCTGGCCGAACAGGGCCTGGACATCACGCCGTACACGGCGGCGATCGAGTCCCTGCTGAAGACGGGCGTCTGGCCGGGCTGAGCCCCGGTGACCGACGGCTCCGTCATGCCGACCGGCTCCGTCATGCCGACCGGCTCCGTCATGCCGACCGGCTCCGTCATGCCGACCGGCTCCGTCATGCCGCCCATCGGGTGGTGCCGCGATGTCGGGGCGCGCGCACGGGTGCTGCGCCGGGCCCCACTCCTGTCGTCCGGAGGCTCCTACGCGGCCAGCCGCCGGTCCAGCGTCCCCACCGCGTCCCGGAAGGCCTTCCCGAGTCCGGGCCGGGCCAGCCGCAGTACCAGCCGGAAGGCCGTGTTGCCGTCCGCGGCGAACGTCCACTGTACGCGGGTGCCGGTGCCCACCGGGGTCAGCCGCCACTCCTCGACCAGGGCCCGGACCCCCGGCGCGTTGCCCGAGTCCACCCGGTAGGCATAGACCTCGGGCCCGTCGGCCGCGAGGACCGTCTCGTGGAAGTGGCCGCCGCCCTTGAGCCGGATCTCCCGTCCCGCCCCGCCGTCGGTCGGGCGGGCGAGCGTCACCGCCGGGAACCACTCGGCCCAGCCGGGCACATCGTCGGCGAGCGCCTTGAAGACCTGCTCGGGAGCGGCGGTGATGTCCCGCGTGAAGACCAGACGCAGGGGCGCGGTCTCGACGTGGTCGAGTCCCACCGGGCGTAGACGGCGAGCCATCGTGAGGCCCTTCCTGTCGACGGTCGGAAGACAACGGGCGGCCGAACGGGCAGCCACCCTAGCCGACTTGCCGTCAGATGTCAGTGTCCTCGTCGGGTTCGTCCGGCTCACCGGCCACCACCAGGCGCCGCACATGCTCCGCGATCTCCGTGCGGACCCGGGCCGGCAGCCCCGAGTCGGTCACCCAGGTGTCGACCTGGTCCAGCGCCGCGAACGAACTCAGGCCCACCGTGCCCCACTTGGTGTGGTCGGCGACCACGACGACCCGCCGCGCCGACTGCACCAGACGCCGGTTGGTCTCGGCCTCCGCCAGGTTCGGCGTCGACAGACCCGCCTCGACCGATATCCCGTGCACACCGAGGAACAGCACGTCGAAGTGGAGCGCCGCGATCGCCTGGTCGGCCACCGGCCCCACGAGCGAGTCCGACGGTGTGCGCACACCGCCGGTCAGCACCACCGTCGCCGTGCCCGGCCGCTGGCCCGAGGTGCGCTGCGCCACGTGGAAGACGTCCGCCACCCGCACCGAGTTCGTCACCACCGTGAGGTCGGGCACGTCCACCAGACGGTGCGCCAGCGCGTACGTCGTCGTACCGCCCGAGAGCGCGATCGCCGAGCCCGGGGCCACCAACTCGGCGGCGGCGCGCGCGATGTCTTCCTTCGCGTTCAGCTCCAGGCCCGACTTGGCCTCGAAGCCCGGCTCGTGGGTGCTCGCCTCGACCACCGGCACGGCGCCGCCGTGCACCTTCTCCACAACGCCCTGCCGGGCCAGCGCGTCCAGGTCACGGCGTACCGTCATGTCCGACACGCCCAGCTTGCGGGTCAGTTCGTTGACCCGGACCCCGCCACGGCGCCGGACCTCGTCCAGGATCAGGGCGCGCCGCTGCTCCGCGAGGAGGTTCTGATTCTCACTCACGTACGCTCCGGTCCTTTCGCCTAGGCCGTCCGACAGGCCCGCATACCTGCTCCGACAAGGACATTCTTCCCGTCCACGATGCGCGGGCGTCCCATCCTCGCATGTGGGCCCCGGGGACGCGCCACCACCCGTACCGACGCGCACATGCCATCCAGAGGCGCCGGGCCGCCCCGCTTGTCACACGTATCGGGGAGATTCGGCGACGGGAGGTGTACGGCACGCCCGGAGCGGAGATCCTTGAGGCCGCACGGAGAGCTGCCGACGGTGCGTCACGGGGGAAGTGCGAACAGTGGAGCGTGCACAGGAAAGAGAGCGGAACCGTCCGCGGCAGGCCGCGCAGGACCCCGCGCGAGAGCCCGCGGAACTCACGCAGGAGTGCGCGGAGCCCGCGCGAGAGCGTGTGCAGGATCCCCCGGACGACCCCGCGCGGGAGCGCACCACCCGCGCCACCAGCACCGAGACGGCGGCCGCCCCCGGCGTGCGGCCCACGGTGCCGCGCCCCGCCCTGGAGCTTCTGGTCCACGGGGTCGGCGGGGCCACACCCGAGAAGATGCTGAACGACCCGCGCACCGTGCGGGTCACCGGCGACGACACGGCGGCCGTGTACCGGCGGGCCGAGGACGTCGACGCCGAGCGCGGCCCCGCCGACCGCGGCCCGGGCCCGGTGCCCGAGGCCTACGTCTGGTCCAACCTCACCTCCGGCGACGGCACCCGCGCGCTGTGGCTGTTGCTGCTGCCGTTCATGGTGGTCAACCTCGCCCACTGGATGCGCCCCGGCGCCCGGGGGCGGCCGCGCGCGGTGCGCCTGTACGGGCTGCTGGTGCGCCTTGCCGCACTGACCCTGACCGTGCTGCTGGTCGCGGCCGTCTGCGAGGTCGCCCTCGACCTCACGGCCTGGCAGTGCGCGGGCACCCCCGCCTGCGCCGCACGCCACTCCTGGCTGGGCTTCCTGGCCCCCACCGGCCCGGACGGCGGCTGGTGGAGCCGCCCCGGCCGCAGACTCGCCCTCGCCTCCGTGGTCCCCGCCGTCCTCACCGTCCTGCTCTGGTACCTCTCCCACCGCACCTGGAGCGCGTACGAGTCCCAGCAGCCCCTCGTTCACGCCACCGGACCCGAGCCCCGCGCCGACCGCACCGCACTGGGCCGGCCCGGCTTCTGGTACGGACGCCGACTGGTGGCCCGGCTGCGCGCGGCGCACACCGCGGCCGGTCTGCTCACGGTCGCCGCGGCGGTGGCCGCTCCGGCCGTCCGCTTCGACCGGCAGCCGGGCGGACCGGCCGCCCTGGACACGCTCGGCCGGCTGCTGGAAGCGGCCCTGGTGGCCGCGGCGGCCGCCGTGGTCTGGGTCGTCTGCCGCCGGGGCCGCAGCGAACACCGCCTCGACCGGGCACTCGACGGTCACCTCGTGCACCGGCTCCCGCCCGCCGCCCTCACCCTGCTCCTGCTCACCCTGGTGTACGCCGGCTGGGAACGCCCCCACTGGCGCTCGCACGGACGGCTGGCGGGCGACGCGACCTTCGGCACCCTCGCCCTCGCCCAGGGCCTGATCGTCCTCGCGCTCGCCGCGGTCGCCCATGTCCTGTACCGCAGCGACCCCGCCCCGCGCACGGTGCTGCGCGGTCTGGCCGGACCCGCCGTCGCGCTGCTGGCCTGCGCCCTCGGCGGGGTGATGTCCGGCGGCGTGTCCCAGCGGGTCGCCGACTGGCTGGACGGCACCAAGTCCTCGATCCCCGGACCGCCGGTCCTGCTCACCTGGCAGGCCTCCGTCATCCCCGGACTGCTCGCGGTCCTGCTCGTGCTGTGCGGCGGGCTGGCACGCGCCGCCTGGCGGCTGCGCCGGGTTGAACAGGCGGCCGTCGACCGCGACTACCCCGCAGAGACCAAGGACCCGGCCCGCACCCGCCGTATCGCCGACGCCCGCGTGATGGCCTCCCTCACCGACCGCGGCCCCCTCCTCGTCGCCGTCACCGCGGGCACCACCCTGCTGCTGGGCAGCGCGGCCCTCGCCGGCGCCCTGAGCACGGGGCAGACCCCGGCCGGCGCCGCCGACGGGACACCCGCATGGGTGCACGGTGCCGCCGACGCCGCGCAGGC
>NZ_JBEOWS010000096.1:0-27331 GCF_040296125.1 Streptomyces sp. NPDC002265
TCCCGCGGCAGGGCGGTCAAGGTCGCGCGCGGCGCATACCGACCCATTTACTGTGCCCCCGGCGCACGGCGAAGCCGCGCTGGATCGCTGTCGGGGATCTTCGGTCGTCGGCTTACTTGCCTTGTCGCCACCAGCATTCCCAGCTGAGGCTGCGGGTGTAGAGGTATGTCTGGAAGGCCGTGGGCTGCCTGGGGTTGTGGGGGTGGAGGGGTGCGCGTGAGGCAAGGCGTTCGATGTTGATGGTGATGCCGGTCAGTATGTGTTGGACGTGGGTTTTGCGGAGGTCGTGGTAGTGGCTGCGGCGGGCTTGGTGGCCGTCGACGAGTTCGCAGATGGTGCCTTCGACTCCGGACCGGGTGGCGTAGAGCTGTTTCCACTGGCGGTCCTGCTGGTCGTTGCGGTTGCGGGCCTGGAGTTCGTGCAGGTGGCGGGGGAGGAAGTTCACCGTGCGCGCTGAGTTGCCCCGGGTGCAGGCAGGCCGGTCGGGGCAGGGGTTGCACTGGCTGGGGTGGAACCGGGCAACGGTGTAGGGGGCCATGGCCGGGGCTTCGAGCCAGGTTCTGCTGGTCTGGCCATTCGGGCAGATGGCCTGGCGCCGGTCGAAGTCGATGGTGAAGTCGTCCCTGGTGAAGCGGGTCTGCTCTTTGTGCTGCCAGGCGCCGCTGGCTTTGGCCGGTCCGATGAGCTGGACCTGGTGGTCGCGGGCGGATCGGTCGAGCAGGGCGATGGCGACGTAGCCGCCGTCGACCAGGTGCTGCCCGGGTAGCAGTCGGCGGTGGCGGAGCCTGCCGTGGATGCCGGGCAGGGCCTGGGTGTCTCTGGTCGGTGTGGTGGTGGCGATGTCCCGTGATCAGGTTTGCCGAGGCGTCGGGGTTGCAGGTCTCGGTGACAGGAACCAGGTAGCCGCTCCAGCGGGTGTTGCCCCGGATGGCCCGGCGGGCCTGGGAATCGTAGGGCGAGACGATCCGGACAGCGCCCTGAGGCTGGCCGTCTTTGTCGGTGCGGGGTCGCAGCCGCCCGCGAGCCTCGATGAGGAAGTTCTGCACCACGACCTGCCGCAAGGCTTCTGCCCGGGGACCGCGCCGGTGGGATGGCAGGCGTTCGAGGAGCCGGTGAGCGTCCGCCCCGGCCTGTTTGAGACGGGTGACGGGATGGCTGGGCTGGCTGGGAAGACGGACAGGCCGGCCGTAGCGGAGGGCCCAGTCGGCGTCCACCAGATCGTCCAGGACCTCGGGCTTATGGCTGGCGGCTTCTTCCAGGGCGGCGCGGACTGCCTCGAGGACCAGTTCCAGGCGGGTGAGCTCCCACGCAGTGGCAAGGACCTGGGTGGAGTCGGTTCGCTGCCTGCCCCGCTCTTTGATCACGCCCGCCTGCCGCATCCGGTCCAGAGCCAGGGACAGCAGGTGATCTGCGCGGTCGTCTTGGCCCAGCCGGTCGCGAAAGTCCGTCAGCACACTGTGGTGAAAGCCGGGATCGTCCAGTTCCATGGCCAGGGCGTACTTGAAGTCGATCCGGCACCGAACGGCCTCGACCGCCTGCCGGTCCGACAGGTTGAGCAGGAACTGCAGCACACACACCGTGGCCAACTGCGCCGGCGACAGACCGGGACGTCCATCACGCGGATACCAGGAGACGAAGTCCTCGTCGTCCCACAGTCCGTCGAGGTGGTCACGCACCCACATGGCCGTGGTCCCGCGAGGATTGCCGGCCCGCGCCATCCGAGCCGTGAACTCCGGCACCACCACGCCGGACAAGGGACGAACAGACACCGACCACCCCGGAAAGACAGGCTTACCCCGAACCATCCAGAGGGTCTCGAACCGTCAACAGCCCTGTCCCGGGAATCTCAAGATCCCCGACAGAGTCGCTCAGTGAGGCCAGGAGCGGTACCGATCCCCTGCAGTGTCGCTCCGTTCACGCCGCCACGCCATCAGTCGTGCAAGGCAGGGACCTCCGGACGCCGACCTGGGCCGAACGGCCCTGGCGCGAGAGGCTCCCACGCGGTTCGAATGATCCGGTCAGGCCCATGTGTGGACGCGCGAGACGGAGAACCGTGAGTGACCCGACGATAAGGACACCTGCCATTGCCGACGACGACGGCCGGTCAGACACGTCGGAGGCACGAAGGAGTGTCGAGCTGGACGGCGCCGAGGCGCTGCGACTGCTGGGCAGCGTGTCCCTGGGACGGATCGTCTTCACCCGGCACGCGCTGCCGACCGTCCGCCCGGTCAACCACGTCCTGATCGACGGCGACATCGTCATCCGCACCCACGGTGACGCCACGCTGACCCGGTACACCCGGCAGACCGGAGGTGAGGGGGCCGTCGTCGCCTACGAGGCCGACGACATCGACCCCGACACCCACCTGGGGTGGAGCGTCGTCGTCACGGGCTTTGCGCGGCTGGTCACGGACCCGCGGGAATTGGCTCGGTACCGGGCGTTGTTGCGTCCGTGGGTATCGCAGAGGATGGATCATGCCGTTCGCATCAGTCCCGATCTGATCACCGGGGTCCGCCTCACAGTCAACGGTCCGTTCCCGTCGGCCTGAACGGCTTCACTCGTGCGGGACCACGGCGACCGGCGCGACCGCGTGCTGCAGGACGGTGTGGGCCACCGGGCCGATGCGGCCAGGGTCGGCACCGGTTGGCCAGCGATCCGCTTCGCACTCACCCGTACGCCGAGGCGGCGGGGGCCAGCCGAACGCTTACCTCGATCGGCAGCCGGGCGGACCGGTCCACTCCCGGCGGCGGAATCAGTTCGCCGACGAACGGCACCTATTCGTGGGGTTGTTGCTCCCCCGCATGCACGACTCGGAGACGAGTCTCGTGCATCGCGGCCTCACGGGCGGCCCATTCCGACGCGTCCAGGCTTTCGTTCGAGCCGTCCGGACCGACGGTGACGGTATGCGCCATGAGCGAGCCTCTTTCCGGAACGTGCGTGATGACGTGGCAGCGGGCCGGTCTTCCGTGTGGCACGACGACCACCGGGCAGTGCGCCCGGTGCAACAGTGTGTGGGCGACCGGACCCAGGCGCGGGCCGAGCAGGCTCGCCCGGCGGTGGGCGCCGATGACGACGACGGCAGCCTCCTGGGTCGCTGCCAGCAGTTCGTCCGCGGGAGCGGCACGGACCGCGAACGTTTCCACCATGACGTCGGGGTGCTGGTCCTGCAGCTGGGTGAGGGCGTAGCGCGCCACGGCCTCCTCCGCTCGGGCTTCCCTGGCCGGCCGTTCCTGGCCCGGACTGCTCGCCGCCACCAGGGAGGGGAATGCGGGGGTGATGTGCCGATGGCTCGGGCAGTGCACGACACGGAGCCTCGCATCGCGCCGCTCGGCCTCGTGGAAGGCGTACGCCACCGCCTGCTCGTCCGTGTCGTCCGTGTCGTCCGTGTCGTCCGTGTCGTCCGTGTCGTCCGCCAGGCCTAGCAGCACGTCCCGGCCGTCGTCACACGCGTGGTCCCCACGGACGACCAGGAGCGGTCCTTGCACGAGTCCGGCCAGCCTCAGGCTCACCGAACCGAACGCCGGGCCGACCAACGCGCCCAGGCCGCGTGTTCCCACGACGGTGAGGTCCGCGTCCGCGCTCTCGCGCATCAACGCACGCACTGCACCGCCCTCCGCCACAACGGTCTCCACGGGCAGTTCCGGATGCCGCGCATGTGTGCGTGACATGGCGTAGCCCAGGACCGGTGCGGCCTCGTCGTGGTCCGAAACCGCGGACAGCACACGCAGCGCGCTGCCGTGCCGTACGGCCTCGGCCGCGGCCCAGTCCAACGCCCTTACGGAGATGAGAGAGCCGTCCACTCCGACGACTATGTGACGCGATGCCATGGCCGCACCTGCCCCTTCTTCGAGTGACCGTTCGGTGGAAGCGGTGCTCGACGCACACACCGGCCTCCACGGACGATGCTCCTCGTGCGCCACCGCCCCGGGCAGCAGCCGGGAGAACCCGCGGAATGGCCGAACGACCCTTGTTTCAAGGGCCGTTCGGATTGCACGAAGGCGTGGCGATCAGGGGGGAAGGTCCACTCCGTACAGGGTGCGTCCGCCGACGAGACCGCGTCCGCTGACCACCTCGGGGTCGATGCGCAGGAAGACCTCCTGCGGCGCCGGTGCCCAGGAGCGCGGCCCGGTCCGCAGCAGCCGTGCGTGCTCGGCGGGGTCCCTCACGAGGGTCGCCGACCCCATGACCACGACGCTCCAGCCGGAGTGGGCGGTGGTGTCGATCTCGTCGGCCTCGAAGGCGACCACGGCTCCGTCGATCCCGCTCACGAGTTCGGCGGAATCCGAAGTGCGCACCAGCACCGCGTCGTCGCCGTCGCCGTCCAGGCAGAAGTTGACCGGCAGAACAGCAGGCAATGCCTGCCACGTGTACACGATGCGCCCCACAGGCACGGTGGGCAGCGGACGCAGGCACTCCTGCCGATCGAGTTCGCGGAATCCGTCGTTGGCGTCCATCTGCCTTCTCGTCTCTCGCCTGACATCGCGGTACTGGCACGGTCCGTCGTCAAGCGGCACGGGTGTCCCCGGCCAGGGACCATCGGTCCCCGGCCTCCTGAGAAGGGCCCTGCTCCACCCCTCGTGCGCGGTGCGGAAGACGGTCGTGTCCTCGACGACGCTGTAGTTCAGCCCGGCCGTGCCCACACTGGCGACATACCTGGACGCAGTCACCGCCGGTCCGCGCCCTGATCTGGTGCTCGGCCTGCGTCCCGTTTCCGTCGTCGACCGCGCCGGGCTGGGCGTGCTGTGTCGCGCGCCGAACCGTGCGCGGGCCCGACGTGGCCGACTGCGGCTGGTCACGGACAGCACCCGTTTTCTGCGCATCCTCCGCTGCACGGGCCTGACCGGTTCCTTCGACAACCACCCCAAGTGGCCCGAGGGCTTGGCCGGTACATCGGCTGCCTGGCTCATCTTCGCTTCGGCCGGCTGAGTCGGCGCGAAGACAGGTCCGGTGCGCGCCAGCGCAGCCTACCGTGAGTCCTGACCTGGTGTGCGGCGTGGGGTAGCCGGTCCCTGCGGGCCGTATCCGAGGCGCATGAGCAGGTGCGGATGCGCGGTGTCGGGGGCGGCGGCCAGCGCGTCACGCAGGTCTGCCCATTCGGCTGCCTGATGCATCAGGGACGCGCGCAGTCCGTGCGCCGTCGCGACGAGCCACACGTGTTCAAGAGCCTGTCCGGCGCGCAGCCAGTCGACTCGGCGGTCATGCTCGGTGGTCAGCAGAGCGATGACGGGGTTCACCTCGAAGGGCCGCGCAAGGAGACGTTCGGGATGCCGCTGTGCCGTGAAGTCGCGCAGCGGGAGCCTCTCCCAGGCGTCCTGCGATCCCAGCGCCGTTCGCGGCAGACCTGTGTCGGGCGCCGGTTCCAGGTCCCGGTGCACCCAGCGGCGGCCCTCGGCCGCCCGGCGCGCGTCGAGGCGGTTGCGTCGTTCGGCTTCGGCGGTCAGCCGCAGCATGTGGGGCACGTTCACCCCTTCGGAGAAACGCAGCGATGCGCCTTCCGCTTGGGCCGCCGCACCGAGTTCTTCGCGCACAGCCGCGGGGAGTGGCCGACGCGTGAAAGGGAAACGGCTGCTGTGTCTGCGCCAGATCGCCTCGTAGAGATCCGCGTTCCGTTCCTCGCCCTCCCGGGCGGTGAGCCCCGAGGGTCGCACGGTGGCGAGCAGATCGGGGTCGTCGGGGCGGGGCAGCAGACGTGTGACGGGTGACCAACCGAAGTGGGCCAGCGCAACTCGGAGGTTGAACACGCAAGCCCCGACGGAAAGGAGCAGGGCCCGACCCGAGGGGTCCACGTGCCGCAGGCCCCTGTCGGGATCGGCACGCACTTCGAACGTCACTGTCTCGGAGTCCAGCCCGAAGCGCCATGGCTGGGTGTTGTGGATCGAGGGCGCTGCGACCGCGGCAGCGACACAGGTCTCCACGAGCGCGGCACCAAACGTTGTGCTCTCCATGATGTCCTCCTCACATAGAGACGTCGGACAACTGGCTCTGTTCTACGAGCATGGGCGCCACGCCTTGCCCCCGACAGGGGGCGAAAGGCCTGGGCGGGGCGCCGAAGGGGCCTCGTGACCTCTTGGGCTCAACGGCCCTTCCCTACCGTGCGGTTGGTACCGAGCGGCCCTGCGGCGGCGCCTGATCGGCCCCTGCCGCAGCACGGCCTCCACTGTCACCTTCGGAAGTGTCACCGCGACGACGAGGAGGTGCGGACCGATGTCTTGTGGCAAGTACGCGAAGCAGTGGTTGTGGAGGTGGCGCAGCAACCCTCTGCGGCGACGCGACGACATCGTCGAGGCCTGGATCGTGCTGGCCGTGTGGACGGTCTTCGCCGTGGGCGGCGCCGTCGCCGGACTGGTGACCGCTCATGCCGCGGATGACGTGTTCGCACGGCAGCGAGCCGAGCGGCAATCCGTCCGTGCCATGCTCCTGAGCGACGTCCCGCTCACCGCCACCGCGGCCGGTATCAGCTCCGATCGCCGGATGAGCACAGTTCGCTGGACGGCATCCGACGGCTCGACCCGCACGGGCCGGACCTTGGAGGACACCGGCCTCAAGGCCGGATCCAGGGTCACGGTCTGGCAGGACGGCCAAGGCCGTCTCACCGCCGCGCCGCCGAGCTCCACGGAGGCGGCGGTCGAGTCTGGCGTCCTGGGCACCGCGGCCGCGGCCGGACTTGCCGGCCTGGTATTCGGTGCCGGGGCGCTCGCCCGGTGGCGGCTCGACCGACGCCGCGTCGACGAGTGGGGCAGGGAATGGGATCAGATGGGACCACGATGGGGCCACAAGACCAGTTGAACGTACGACGGACTCCGGGCTCCAGACCGTAGAGCGGCTTGGAGCCTTCCGGCGTGCCCATAACCCGGGCGGGCCGTTCGGCCCCCTGCCATATCGCGACGGTGTCCGACAGGCTTGGCTGCGAAGGTGCGTGTCCCGCCGCGCCGGAAAGGCCGACCGCGATGGAACGAGTGATTCTCGCCTGTACCGACACGTCGGCGCGGAGCCGTTCCGCGGTCGACTGGGCCAGGAGGGAGGCGCAACTGCACGGTCTGCCGATGCGTGTGACCATCGGCCCACCTCCAGACCCGAGCCAGGCGAAAATGATCGTGTACGGCGTCCCTCACGAAGCCGACCCCACCGGCCGGCCGGTCGGCTCCCGAGTTCCGGCGGCCGACCATCCGCTGGTTCTCGTCCCGGACGGAACCGCGCCCGCGCACCATTCCGGAAGAGTCCTTCTCGGAACGGACGCCCGAAACCCTTCCGGCGGGACGATCGACTTCGCCTTCGACAGCGCGCGGGTGCGAGCTGCGCTCCTCCACGTCGTGCATGCCTGGTCGCTTCCGGCCTGCGCCGCCGAGTGGCCTTTCGGCGTGCCGGAGAGAGAGCGTGCGACCTGGGAGGACCACGAGGTGCAGCTCCTGGCCGACGTGCTGCGGCCATGGCGCGAGAAGTACCCGGAGGTGCCGGTGCTCGAAGACGTCGTGCTCCTCACTCCACCTCAAGCGCTCCTGCACCATGCCGAGACCGCCACGCTGGTCGTGGTGGGCAGCAAGCCCGGCCATGAGTGGAGCAAGGTCGTGCGGGCCCTCCTGCACGAGGCCTCCTGCCCCGTTGCCGTGGTACCGGACCGGACGGCGCCATGAGCTCGGCCCCGGGGCCCGGTTCTCGCCGGGCGCCGGGGCCGTCTGAAGGGCCCGAACAGCCCCTCTCCTTCTGCTACGCGTGCGTCAGTGCGCCTGCGATGTCTCCCGCCCATGCCTCGATCGCGCCGAAGTCGCGGAAGTCGCCCCCCTTGCCGGAGCGGAGGATCATCCCGGCCACCCATCCCTTGGCACCTTCCTCCAGGCATCCGCCGAAGGTGACGTGGTCCCGGACGTCCAGCCGGGTCATGTCCCGCTGCACGCCGCGCACGGGCGGGATGTCCCGCTCGGAGGCGGAGGGGTCGAGCGGTCCGCTGCTGAAGAACCACACGGGGCGCTCCGCGAGGAGGACTCGGTTGCGACGGACGAACCGCCGCGCGTCCTTGTGCCAGCGCCCCGCGTAGAGTCCGCCGCCGACCACGACGGCGTCGTAGCGCGCCACGTTCGTCGCGGACCGGGCCGGACGCGACTCGACGGTCAGTCCGGCCTGGCGCAGAATTTCGGTGACGGCTTGGGCGATCTCCGCCGTGGATCCGTTCGTCGTTCCGTAGGTGACCAACACGGTGTCGGTCATGGTGGTCCACCTCCTCTCACAGCCGGCGCAGCCAGTCGTCGGCCACGCCGCGCGCTGCCTGTGCCTGTTGCTCGGTGCGCAGGCGTGCGTCGTCCAGTCGGTAGGTGAGCTTGCCGACCACGTCGACCACGCCGTCGATCCGGCGGGTCATGGACAGAGCGATCTCCGTCTCGCTCTTGCGTTCCATGTGTCCGGTGAGAGTGACGACGCCCTCCGTCACGGAGACCTCCACACTGCGCGACGGCAACCACAGCACGCGTACCAGGACTTCCTCGATCACCTCGTTGCGAATGTCCTGGTCGGGCCGCAGGAAGACCTGGAGGAGGTCGCGGCGCGTGACGATCCCTACGAGCCGGTCCTCCTCGTCCAGGACGGGGAGCCGTTCCACGCGCCGTTGGGCCATGGTGCGGGCGGCCTGGACGATGGTGTCGTCGGCGTGCACGGTCACGGGTGGCCGCGTCATCAGCTCTCCGGCCGTACGGGCCTTGCCCTTCGCGGTCCGGCGTTTGGCGCCGGGCGTCAGCTCGCCGAGCCTCGTGCGATGCTTGGTCTCGTACGGGTCGGGGGTGGTCGCCTGGTGCATCACCAGGTCCGTCTCGGACAGGACACCGATGACCTTGTCGTCCTCGTCCAGCACCGGCAGTCCGCTGATCCGGTGGGTGGCGAGCAGCCGGGCCACCTCCTTGAACGGTGTGCCGTACTGGGCGCGGACGACGTCCGTGGTCATCACAGTGCCGACTTTGTCGTGCCTCATGGCCGTTTCCTCCTCAGCGCAGCCGGCGCAGGTACGGATCCTGGGGGCGGCGCGGCAGCAGACGTATCCGTGCGTCGAGCACGGTGACGCCGCCCGGTGTGGCCAGGACGGGGTTGAAGTCGGCCTCGGCGAGTTGCGGCAGGTCCGACGCCAGCCGGGACAGCCGTAGGAGCAGCTGCTCCAGTTCCCCGAGGTCGACCGGGGTGTTTCCGTTCGCGCCCAGCAGCAGCGGGGCGCAGCGCGGCGAGGTGATCAGCTCGTGTACGTCGCGGTCGGTCAGCGGGGCGAGGCGGGCCGCGTGGTCGGCGAGGACCTCGGTGGCGGTACCGCCGAGCCCGAACAGGACGAGCGGGCCGAAGACCTCGTCCTGGACGACGCCCGCGAAGAGTTCGGTGCCGCGGGTGGCGAGGGGCTGCAGGACCACGCCGGTCATGAGCCCGGCAAAGCGGGTCTCCAGGTCGCGGAACGCGGCCCGGATCTGGGCGTCCCCGCGCAGGTCGAGATGGACGGCCCGCTGCTGGGACTTGTGCAGCAGCCCGGGCCAGTGGGCCTTCATCACCACGCGGCCGTCGTGGCCGCGCAGCCGGTCGGCGGCGAGGACGGCGTCGTCCTCGCTCTCGGCCCAGACCCACGGGATCAGCGGGATGCCGTAGCAGGCCAGCAGATCGGCACAGATCCGTGGGTCAAGCCAGCCGCCGTCGGGGTTCCCGGCCAGGTACTCCTCCACGACCGTTCGGGCCCGCTGGGCCTCGACATCGTCGAGGCCGGGGACTACACCGACGGGCCGGGCGAGCCAGGCGGCACGCCGGGCGGCGTGGGCCATCGCACGGGCCGCCGCCTGGGGTTCGGCGTACGAGGGGATCGTGCCTCCGTCCACGGCGGGCAGCAGCCGGACGGACGCGTCCTGCTCCAGACGTACGGCGAGCACGGGCCGCGCCCGTCGGCCGGGGGTCGCGGTGACGGCCCGCACCAGGTCGTCACCGGTGGCCGCCGCGACCGCCGTGGGCACGAGGGCCACGATCACGGCGTCTATGCCGGGGCACCGGGTGAGGCGGTCCACGCACTCCGTGAGCTGTTCCTCGGACACTGCGGCGGTGGCGTCGACCGGGTTGCCGATGGCGGCACCGTCCGGCAGCACCGCGAGCAATTCGTCGGTCATGGCGGGGGTGAGCGGGGGAACGGCGAGTCCCGCCTCCGCGCAGGCGTCGGCGGTGAGCACACCGACACCGCCCGCGTTGGTGACGATCGCGACGCGGCTGCCCTCCGGCAGCGGCTGGGAATGGAGGAGGGCTGCTGTTTCGAGGAGTTCGCCGACCGAGCGGGTCGCGGTGATGCCGGCCTGGGTGAACAGCGCGCCGCGGGTCATGGTGCGGGTGGCGGCGGCCGCGGTGTGCGAGGCGGCCGCCTTGCGGCCCGCCTCGGTGCGGCCCGCGTCGACGGTGAGCACGGGGATGCGGCGCGTGACGCGGCGGGCGGTGCGGGAGAAGGCGCGCGGGTTGCCGAAGGACTCCAGGTGCAGCAGGGCGAGTTCGGTGCGGCCGTCGCCCTCCCACCACTGGAGCATGTCGTTGCCGCTGACGTCGTACTTGTCGCCGAGGGAGGCGAAGGACGACACGCCGATGCCCAACCGGGACAGTCCGTCGAGCAGCGCGATACCGACCCCGCCGGACTGCACGGCGACCCCGGCCGTCCCGGGGCGGGGGTGCTCGGCGGCGAAGGTCGCGTCGAGGCTCAGCTCCGGGTCGGTGTTCGAGATGCCCAGGCAGTTGGGGCCGACGAGGCGCATGCCGTAGGTGCGGCAGGCGGTCAGCAGGGCCTCGGCCTGGATGTGGTCGAGGCCGGCGGTGACGACGACGAGGGCACGCGCTCCCGCCCTGCCGCACTCGTCGGCGACGGCCGGGACCGCGGCGGCCGGTACGGCGACGATCACGAGGTCGGGCGTCTTGGGCAGGGCCGCGACGGACGGGTGGGACGGCACTCCGAGAATCGACGTGACGCCGGGGTTCACGGCGAAGAGGCGCCGGGTGAAGCCGCCCGAGCGCAGGTGGTGCAGGATCGCCCGGCCGACCGAACCGGGCGTGCGTCCGGCGCCGACCACGGCGACGGCGTCCGGACGCAGCAGGGGCAGGAGGCTGGCCACGTCGGCGGCCCGGCCCCGGGCCTCGACGGCCGACAGGTAGGTGTCGTCCTGGTCGAGGTGGATGGTGCAGCGGACCTCCGGTCCCTCGAAGCGGCGGGAGGTGCGCAGGCCCAGGTCGGCGAAGAGGCGGAGCACCTCGTGGTTCTCGCTGAACGCATCGGCCGTGAAGGTGGTGATGCCCTCCGTCCGCGCGGCCGAGACCAGGTGCTCGACGAGCAGGGTGCCCACGCCGCGGTGGTGCAGGCCGTCGGCGACGGCGATGGAGATCTCCGCACCGTCCTTCTCCCCGCCGGTGTCGTACTCGGCGAGTCCGATCACCCGGCCGTCCGTCTCCGCCAGCAGGGCCCGGCAGCCCGGGCGGGCCGGCGCGCAGGCCCGGTCGGCGGCCATGACGGCCGAGCGCCGGCTTGCGGCGAGCCTCCGAGGAGCCGGCCACTTCGCTCACACCTGCTCGGGTACGACCGCGACGGCGCATGCGGAGTGGTGCAGCACCGCGTGGGCGACGCGCCCCAGCTGGAGTCCGAGGTGCCCGGGATTGCGCCGGGCACCGACCACCAGCAGGTCCGCCTCGTGCGAGGCGTCCATGAGGACCCTGCGGGCGGGACCCTCGACCGTACGCCGGCGCAGGTCCACGTCCGCGGGTGCGTCCTTCAGCGCCTTGTCCAGGACCTCGGTGGCGTGTTGCTCGTGCAGACGCGCGGATTCACCGGCGAGCAGAGGGTGGTCGGTGGTCTCGTGCGCGGGGCACCGCCAGGCCCGTACGGCGTCCAGCGTCGCGTGGCGCAGTTTCGCCTCCTCGACGGCGAAGCGCAGGCCGACGGAGTCCGCCGCGTTCTCACCGATGCCCACGACGATCCGGCCGCGCGCACCTGCCCGGACCTGGTTGTCGTGGCTGCCGCGCAGCACGATCACCGGGCAGTCCGCGTGGGCGGCGACGGTCAGGCTGACAGACCCGAGCAGCATCTCGACGAAGCCGCTGCGGCCGCGGGTGCCGAGCACCAGCGCGGAGGCAGTGTGTCCCTCGTGGACGAGCGCGTACTCGGGCTCCTCCGGTAGTACGTCGGTGGAGACCGCGATGTCGGGCTGGCGCAGGCGGGCCCGCTGCGCGGCGGTCCGTACGATGTCCTCGGCCATGACCTGCTCGGACGGCTTGCCGAGGCCCTCGGCGAGGGACTCGCCCTCGTACCGCTCCCAGAGGGAGGCGTACACCAGCCGCAGCGGGAGCCCACGCAGAGCGGCCTCGTCGGCCGCCCAGTCGACGGCCCGCAGGCTGGGTTCGGATCCGTCGACGCCGACGACGATCGGGAGGACCATCGTGCCCACCGTCCCGTGCCGAAGTCGAAGACGATCCGGGCCTTGACCTCGCCGCGCAGCACCTCGGCGATGGAGTCGTTGACGGAGGTGAGGGGGCGGGCCTCGTAGATGACCTTGGTGCGGCCGGCCGCGTGCAGCTGGAAGACCTCGGCGAGGTCCTGCCGGGTGCCGACGATCGAGCCGATCACCGAGGTGCCGTTCAGGACGGTGTCGAAGACGGGGACCCGGACCGTGCCGTGCGCGGGCAGGGCCACCATGACGAGCTTGCCGCCGTGCCGCAGGCCGGAGTTGACGGCTTCGAAGGCCGCGTCGTTCACCGCGAGCGCGATGGCGGCGTGGGCGCCGCCGTGCTGCTTGAGCACCTCGCCGACGTTCTCCTTGCGGGCGTCGATGACGATGTCCGCGCCGAGTTCGGCGGCCAGTTGGAGCTTCTCGTCGGTGACGTCGATCGCGGCGACGGTAGCTCCGGCGATCTTCGCGTACTGCACGGCGAGGTGGCCGAGCCCGCCGATGCCGGAGATCGCGACGAGCTGGCTGGGCTTGACGTCGGCGACCTTGAGCGCCTTGTACGTCGTCACGCCCGCGCAGGTCAGCGGGGCGGCCTCCAGGGCGGTGATCCCCTCGGGCACGGGCTGGGCGAAGTCGGCCCAGGCCAGCATCTTCTCGGCGTACCCGCCGTCGCAGCCGTACCCGGTGTTGATCTGCTGCTCGCACAGCGTCTCCCAGCCGGACAGACAGTGCTCGCACCGCCCGCACGCCTTGCCGAGCCAGGGCACGGCCACCCGCTGCCCCACCGACAGGTGGGTGACGCCCGCGCCGAGCGCCTCCACCAGGCCCACGCCCTCATGTCCGGGAACGAACGGCGGGCTCGGCTTGACCGGCCAGTCGCCGTACGCCGCGTGGATGTCGGTGTGGCACAGCCCGGACGCCTCCACCCGGACCCGGACCTGGCCGGGGCCGAGCTCCGGGTCGGGGCGCTCCTCGATGACCAGGGGCTCGCCGAACGCTCGTACGACCGCTGCCTTCATGGTTCTTCTCCTCAGGAGTGATCGGGGATCGGGGGGTCAGCTGTGGGGGACGACGGCGACGGGGGCGGTGGAGTGGTGCAGGACGGCGTGCGTGACGTGTCCGATGTGGGCCCCGAACGGGCTGCGGCGGATGCGCCGGCCCACGACGACGAGGGAGGCCTCGCGGGAGGCTTCCACGACGTGGACGGCCGCGCTGCCGTAGCGGGACTCCTCGACGACGTCCACGTCGGGGTGCTTCTGCCGCCAGGGCCGCAGCACCTTGGCCAGGGCCTCGGCATCGCCGAGAGCCAGTCCTTCGTGCAGCGCGGGGTTGGCGGGCGCGCCGTAGGCGTAGTAGGGCGGCGGGTTCCAGCCGTGGACGACCCGCAGGGACGTTTCGCGGACCAGCGCAGCCGCGAAGGCGAACTCGATCAGCGTCTCGTCCGGGTGCTCGACGTCGAGTCCGAGAACCACCGGCAGGAACGGGGTCGCGGCGGAGGCAACGCCCGCCGGATCCGGCTCGTGCTCGTCGGCGGCCACTTCCAGCGCGCGGACCAGCACGACGGGGCGGTCGGCGTGCGCAACGGCGGACAGGCCGATCGAGCCGACCATGAACCCGCCGATCCTGCTGAGGCCTCGCGAGCCCAGAACGAGGAGTTCGGCGCTCTTGGCTGCCTCGGCAAGGACGTCACCGGGGTGTCCTGAAAGCTGCTCCCTGATCACCTCGACGCCGGGGTGGCGCAGGCCGATGCCCGCCGCGGCCTCGCGCGGGATCCGCTCGGTCCAGTGCTGCTGGGCCTCGGCTCCCAGGAGAGGCGCCTGAGCCATCGGCTCCGGGACCGGCTCCCAGACATGGACTATCTTCAGGGGCAGGTCGCGCAACTCGGCTTCGCGAGCCGCCCATTCTGCGGCGGCCCGGCTCTCGCGCGAACCGTCGAGACCTACGGTGATGGCACGGAGCATGATCTCCACCTCCTGGGGCGAGGGATCCGATTTCAGAGTCGTCTTCGGGCGGTTCCTCGTTTAGGGGCCACTGGTCCCGGATCGGGGCAGGCCGACCCCTTGCACGGCTCGGCGCGGCGGGCCGGGTGACGGGCCCACCGCGCCGTCGGTACTCAGCGCAGCCAGCTGTGGTCGCGGACGAAGGGCAGCTTGGCCCAGAGCCGGCCCGCGCCCAGGGTGTCGCCGGCGGCGACAGCGGCCAGAACGATCAGGGCGACGGCGTAGATCAGGTGGTAGTCGACGAACGGGTTGGTCGACATGCTCGCCGGGCCGTCGGAGAGGTGCTTGGCGGGCGGCCACTCGGCGATCCACATCAGCGCCATCATCGCGGTGCCGGCGACGGCAGCGATCCGCAGCGCGACGCCGGCGACGAGGGCGAGGCCGATTCCGAGCAGACCGAGCATGAACAGCCAGTTCGCCCAGGGGTCGCCGGCCCAGGAGTGGAAGGTGGACTCCATCGGTCCGACGGCGACGGACCCGAGGAAGCCCTTCGTCGGCGAGCCGCCGTCGATCCAGCCCTTGCCGGAGGGGGTGGCGTAGCCGAAGCCGAAGGTCTTGTCGAGGAACGCCCACAGGAAGACGAACCCCGTGAGCAGGCGCAGGGACGCGAAGGTGTAGGTCCGCGCGATGTGCGTGCCGGTGCCTGCCGACACCGCCGACTCGGATGCGGAGGCAGTTCGGTTCCTGCGCAGCGACGGCAGGTGGAAGCCGGAGCTCCGGTGCGGGTGCTCGTGCACGGCCATGGTCATGGTTCCCTTCGAGGGCGGTCGGGTCGGTGCCTGACACCACTCACTCTGGCCGCCCACGCCGGTTGGCAACGGATGCCGAAGGTCCGCAGACCCAGGGCCGAACGGCCCTGCTCTCAGAGGCCGTTGCGACGGGTGCGGCACGCCGGGCACGCGGGCTCTCGCCGTGGCGCTCACGAGCGGTAGATCATGAGGTCAGACGACGGCAGGCGGTACATGTCCCAGGGCTCGGACGAACACGTCCCCCAGTGGCTCCGACTGGTGCCCGGTCTCGTCGCCCTCCTCGGCTACCGGCGTGCGTGGCTCACGGGTGAACTGCTCGCCGGGGGGACCGTGGCCGCGTACCTCGTGCCGCACGTCATGGCCTACGCCGGGGTGGCCGGGCTGCCGCCGGTCGCCGGGCGGCGATCCTGCCGGCCCTCGCGATGTACGCCCTGTTCGGTTCCTCGCGGCTGCTGTCGGTCGGCCCCGAGTCCACGACCGCCCTCATCACGGCCATCGTGGTCGCGCCGCTCGCCGCCGAGGACTCCGGACGCTACGCGTCACCGGCGGCGGCCCTCGCGGTCACCGTCGGACTATACTGCCTGGTCACCCGCGCGATGCGGCTGGGCTTCCTCACGGACCTGCTGTCCGGTCCTGATCGGCTATCTCGCGGGCGTGGCGCTCATCATGATGGTGGACCAGCTGCCCAAGCTCACCGGGGCACCGACGATCGGATCGGAGTTCTTCCCCCAACTGTGGTTCTTCGTCAGCGACCTGACGGACACTCACCTGATCACCGTCGTGTTCTCCATGGTCACACTGGTGTTCCTCCTCCTTATGGACCGGTACGTCCGTGCCGTGCCCGGTCCGCTGGTGGCGGTCGTCCTGGGCACTGCCGCCGTCGTGGTCTTCGAACTCGACGGGCAGGTGAGCAGCAGCGCCAGCCGCACCGCCCTCGCGTCCTCGGCGGGCGCCCGCAGCCAGGCGTACTCCCTGGTGGCGGGGCGGTGGTCCTGGCGGTGCTGCTGTTCCTCAGCCCGCTGCTGACGCGCACGCCGTCCGCCGTGCTCGGCGCGCTTGTCGGTCCGCATGATCGAACTCGCCGGCTTCCGCCGATTGGCGTCCTTCCGCCGCCGGGAACTGCTTCTGGCGCTCGGCTGCCTCGCCGGGGTGCTCGCGCTGGACATCCTCTACGGCGTGATCGTGGCCGTCGGCCTGTCGGTGGCCGAGCTGCTGACCCGGGTGGCGCGTCCGCACGACGCCGTGGAGGGGCTGGTCCCCGGTGTGGTCCGCATACACGACGTCGACAACTACCCACAGGCCCGGACGACCCCCGGCCTGCTCGTCTACCGCTACGACTCCCCGCTGCTCTTCGCCAACGCGGAGGACTTCCGGCGCCGCGCCCTGGCCACCGTCGACGAACAGAGCGACCCGGTCCGCTGATTCGTCCTCAACACCGAAGCCAACATCGAGGTCGACATCACCGCCCTCGACGCGGTCGACGAACTGCGCCGCGAACTGACCTACCGAGGCGTCGTGTTCGCCCTCGCTCGTGTGAAGCAGGACCTGCTGGACGACCTAAATGCGTACGGCCTGGTGGACTCGGTGGGCACGGAACGGATCTTCCCGACGCTGCCGACGGCCGTGACGGCGTACCGCACGTGGCTCGGCGGTCAGTAGGCGGGCACTCCGTGTTCCCGGAAGCGTGCGCGGACGCTCGCGGTCAGAGCCGGGTCGGGGACTGGGGTGTCGCGCAGCGGGAAGGGAATACCGAGTGCCTCGTACTTGGAGGCGCCGAGCTTGTGGAAGGGCAGGACGTCGACGCGCTCGACCGTGCCGAGCCCCGCGACGAAGCCGGCCAGGGCATCCACCGACCGCGGATCGTCGGTCCAGCCGGGGACCAGCACATAGCGGATCCGCATCGGGACGCCGAGGCGGTCGAGGCGGGTCGCGAAGCTGAGGGTGGGGGCGAGGCGGCCGCCGGTCAGTTTCCGGTAGGTGTCGATGTCGAAGGACTTGATGTCCAACAGGACCAGGTCCGTGTCGGCGAGGAGTTGGTCGGTGGCACGCGCGCCGAGGAAGCCGGAGGTGTCGAGGGCCGTGTGCAGTCCGGCCTCCTTGCAGCGGCGCAACACCTCACTGGTGAAGGCCGACTGGAGCAGCGGCTCTCCCCCGGTGATCGTCACCCCTCCCCCAGCCGTGGTGACGAAGGCCCGGTACTTCTCGATCTCCGCCATCACCTCGTCCACCGTCGTCTCCCGGCCGTCGCGCATGTCCCACGTGTCGGGGTTGGCGCAGTACAGGCAGCGCAGGGGGCAGCCGCTGGTGAAGAGGACGAACCGGGTCCCGGGACCGTCCACGCCGGTGGACAGGTCCCAGGAGTGGATCCGGCCGGTCGTCACGGTCGTCACAGCGATCCGTGGAAGGTACGACTGATCACGTCGAGCTGCTGCTCGCGGGTCAGACGAACGAAGTTCACGGCGTACCCCGAGACCCGGATGGTCAGCTCCGGGTACTTCTCCGGGTGCTCCATCGCGTCCTCGAGGGTGGCCCGGTCGAGGACATTCACGTTCATGTGAAAGCCGCCGGCGGCCATGTAGGCGTCGAGGATGCCCACCAGGTGCCCCGCGCGCTCCTGGGGGGCGTGCCCCAGTCCCTCCGGGGTGATGGTCGTGGTCAGCGAGATGCCGTCGCGGGCCTGCTCGTACGGCAGTTTGGCGACCGAGAGCGCGGAGGCGGCCACACCGTGGCGGTCACGGCCGTTCATCGGGTTGGCGCCCGGAGCGAAGGGCTGTCCGGCCCGGCGCCCGTCGGGGGTGTTGCCAGTGTGCTTGCCGTAGACGACGTTCGAGGTGATGGTCAGCACTGACTGCGTGTGTTCGGCGTCCCGGTAGGTGGGGTGCCGGCGGACCTTGGCCATGAAGGACTCCACCAGTCCGACGGCGATGCTGTCGGCACGGTCGTCGTTGTTGCCGTACGCCGGGAACTCGCCCTCGGTGAGGAAGTCGACGGCCAGCCCGGTCGCGTCCCTGAAGACCTTCACCCTGGCGTGCTTCACCGCGGACAGGCTGTCCGCCGCGACGGACAGTCCCGCTATGCCGCAGGCCATGAAGCGGTGGACGGGGTGGTCGTGCAGCGCCATCTCGATGCGCTCGTAGGCGTACTTGTCGTGCATGTAGTGGATGACGTTGAGCGTGTTGACGTACGTCTCCGCGAGCCAGTCCAGGACGCGGTCGTAGGCCGCCGACAGTTCCTCGTAATCCAGGTACTCGCCCGTCAGCGGGGGCATCGCGGGGGTGACCTGGTCGCCGGACATCTCGTCCCGGCCGCCGTTGACGGCGTACAGCAGCGCCTTGGCCAGATTGACGCGGGCGCCGAAGAACTGCATCTCCTTGCCCACCGCCATGGCGGAGACGCAGCAGGCGATCGCGGTGTCGTCGCCGTTGCGGGGCCGCAGCAGTTCGTCGGACTCGTACTGGACGGCGCTGGTGTCGATGGACACCTGGGCGCAGAACTCCTTGAAGCCGGCGGGCAGCCGAGGCGACCACAGCACGGTCAGGTTGGGTTCGGGGGCGGGGCCGAGGTTGTAGAGGGTCTGCAGGAAGCGGAAGGAGGTGCGGGTGACCAGAGGGCGGCCGTCGTTGCCGATGCCGCCGATCGACTCGGTGACCCACGTGGGGTCGCCGGAGAACAGGGCGTCGTACTCGGGCGTCCGCAGGAACCGGACGATCCGCAGCTTGATCACGAAGTCGTCGATCAGCTCCTGGGCGCGGGACTCGTCGATGATCCCTTCGTCCAGGTCCCGCTGGAGGTAGACGTCGAGGAAGGTCGAGGTGCGTCCCAGCGACATCGCGGCGCCGTTCTGCTCCTTCACCGCGGCGAGGTAGCCGAGGTAGAGCCACTGCACCGCCTCGTGCGCAGTGGCCGCGGGGCGTGAGACGTCGAAGCCGTAGGTCGCTGCCATGCGGGTCAGCTCCCCCAGGGCCTTGATCTGCTCGGCGAGTTCCTCACGGTCGCGGATGACGTGCTCGGTGGACGGCTCGGCGTCCAGCCGGGCCCGCTCGACACGCTTGGCCGCGATCAGCCGGTCGGTGCCGTACAGGGCGACGCGACGGTAGTCGCCGATGATCCGGCCGCGACCGTAAGCGTCGGGCAGCCCCGTGATGATGCCGACCTTGCGAGCGGTCCGCATCTCGGGCGTGTACGCGTCGAAGACACCGTCGTTGTGGGTCTTGCGGTAGGTCCCGAAAACCTTCGTCACGAACGGGTCGGCCTCGTAGCCGTACGCCTTCAGGCTGTTCTCCACCATTCGCAGACCGCCGTTCGGCATGATCGCGCGCTTGAGCGGGGCGTCGGTCTGGAGGCCGACGATCAGTTCCCGGTCACGGTCGATGAAGCCGGGGGCGTGCGAGGTGATCGTCGACGGCGTCACGGTGTCCACGTCGAGGATCCCGCGCGACCGCTCCTCGGGGTACAGCGAGCTGACCTTGTCCCAGACGGTGCGGGTGCGGTCCGTGGCGTCGGCCAGGAAGGACGCGTCACCGTCGTACGGGGTGTAGTTGGCCTGGATGAAGTCGCGCACGTCGATCAGCTCGCGCCAGCGGGTTCCGGCGAAGCCTCGCCAGGCCGCGGTGACCTGGTCGCCGACTGTCACGGTTGCGGTCATCGCCGTTCCTCTCCTCGGTTCGTGTCCTGCACTTCGATGCTTGTCGTTCGTGATCGTCACGGGGAGGTGCCGGACAGCGCCCACGGGCGGGGGGGCGGGGGCGCGCCCGCGGGGGGCGGGGGGCCCGCCGGGGCCCGCCCCCCCCCCCCCCGACGCCCGGCGCGGGAGCGATCTAGGCGAGCAGCGCCGGGATCGTGTTCTCGTGGGCCTCGCGCAGCTCCGCCAGGGACAGCGCGAACTCGCCCTGGAGCTCGACGGCGTCTCCGTCGACGACACCGATCCGGGTGACGGGCAGACCGCGCGCCCCGCACATGTCGTTGAAGCGGACCTCCTCCGAGCGCGGGACGGCGACGACCGCACGGCCCGCCGACTCCGAGAAGAGGAGGGTGAACGCGTCGAGCCCGTCCGGTACGACCAGCCGCGCGCCCTTGCCGCCGAGCAGCGCCGACTCGACCACGGCCTGGATCAGACCGCCGTCGGACAGGTCGTGCGCGGAGTCGATCATGCCGTCGCGGGAGGCCGAGATCAGGATCTCGCCGAGCAGCCGCTCGCGCTCCAGGTCGACCTGCGGCGGCAGCCCGCCGAGGTGGTCGTGGATCACCTGCGACCAGGCCGAACCGCCGAACTCCTCGCGGGTGTCGCCGAGGAGGTAGAGCAGCTGGCCCTCCTCCTGGAAGGCGACCGGGGTACGGCGGGCGACGTCGTCGATGACGCCCAGCACGGCCACGACCGGGGTCGGGTGGATGGCCGCTTCGCCCGTCTGGTTGTAGAGCGAGACGTTGCCGCCGGTCACCGGGGTGCCGAGCTGGAGGCAGCCGTCGGCGAGACCGCGGACGGCCTCCGCGAACTGCCACATGACGGCCGGGTCCTCGGGCGAGCCGAAGTTCAGGCAGTCGGAGACCGCGAGCGGCTTGGCACCGGTGGTGGCGACGTTGCGGTACGCCTCCGCGAGGGCCAGCTGCGCGCCCGTGTACGGGTCGAGCTTGGCGTAGCGGCCGTTGCCGTCGGTCGCGATGGCGACGCCGAGCCCGGTCTCCTCGTCGATGCGGATCATCCCGGAGTCCTCGGGCTGGGCCAGCACCGTGTTGCCCTGCACGAAGTGGTCGTACTGCGAGGTGATCCACTTCTTGGAGGCCTGGTTCGGCGAGGCCACCAGCTTCAGGACCTGGTCCTTCAGCTCGTCGCTCGACGCCGGGCGCGCCAGCTTGTTCGCGTCGTCGGCCTGGAGCTCGTCCTGCCAGGACGGGCGGGCGTAGGGACGCTCGTAGACCGGGCCGTCGTGCGCGACCGTGCGCGGGTCGACGTCGACGATCTTGCCGCCGTGCCAGAAGATCTCCAGCCGGTCGCCGTCGGTGACCTCACCGATGACGGTGGCGATGACGTCCCACTTGTCGCAGATCTCCAGGAACCGGTCGACCTTCTCCGGCTCCACGACCGCGCACATACGTTCCTGCGACTCGCTCATGAGGATCTCCTCGGGCGAGAGCGTGGAGTCGCGCAGCGGCACGTCGTCGAGGGTGACGCGCATACCGCCGGAGCCGTTGGAGGCGAGCTCGGAGGTGGCGCAGGACAGACCGGCCGCGCCGAGGTCCTGGATGCCGACGACCAGCTTCTCCTTGAAGGCCTCCAGGGTGCACTCGATGAGGAGCTTCTCCTGGAAGGGGTCGCCGACCTGGACGGCCGGGCGCTTCGACGGCTTGGCGTCGTCGAAGGTCTCGGAGGCGAGGATCGACGCGCCGCCGATGCCGTCGCCGCCCGTGCGGGCCCCGTACAGGATGACCTTGTTGCCCGCGCCGGACGCCTTCGCGAGGTGGATGTCCTCGTGCCGCATGACGCCGATGGCACCGGCGTTGACCAGCGGGTTGCCCTGGTAGCAGGCGTCGAAGACGACCTCGCCGCCGATGTTCGGCAGGCCCAGGCAGTTGCCGTAGCCGCCGATGCCCGCGACGACGCCCGGCAGGACGCGCTTGGTGTCGGGGTGGTCGGCCGCGCCGAAGCGCAGCGGGTCGACGACCGCGACCGGGCGGGCGCCCATGGCGATGATGTCGCGCACGATGCCGCCGACGCCGGTGGCCGCGCCCTGGTAGGGCTCGACGTACGACGGGTGGTTGTGCGACTCGACCTTGAAGGTGACCGCGTAGCCCTGGCCGACGTCGACGACACCGGCGTTCTCGCCGATGCCGACGAGCAGCGCGTCGGACTGCGGGGCCTTCTCGCCGAACTGGCGCAGGTGGACCTTGGAGGACTTGTACGAGCAGTGCTCGGACCACATGACCGAGTACATGGCGAGCTCGGCACCGGTCGGGCGGCGGCCGAGGATCTCCACGACCCGCTCGTACTCGTCCTTCTTCAGACCGAGTTCGGCCCAGGGCAGCTCGACGTCGGGGGTCTCGGCCGCGTGCTCGACCGTGTCCAGAGGCGTCCGGCTCATGCGTTGACCAGCTTCTTGAGGATCGAGGTGAAGAACGGCAGACCGTCGGTGCGACCGGACCCGATGAGCGGCTCGACGGCGTGCTCGGGGTGCGGCATGAGGCCGACGACGTTGCCCGCCTCGTTGGTGATGCCGGCGATGTCCCGCAGCGAGCCGTTCGGGTTGAAGTCCACGTAGCGGAACACGACCCGGCCCTCCGCCTCCAGCATGTCGAGCGTGCGCTCGTCGGCGACGTACCGGCCGTCCATGTTCTTCAGCGGGATGTGGATCTCCTGGCCGGCCGTGTAGTCGGCGGTCCAGGCGGTGTCCGCGTTCTCCACCCGCAGCTTCTGGTCGCGGCAGATGAAGTGGAGGTGGTCGTTGCCGAGCATCCCGCCCGGGAGCAGGTGCGCCTCGGTGAGGATCTGGAAGCCGTTGCAGATGCCGAGGACCGGAAGGCCGGCCTTCGCCTGCTCGATGACGGTCTCCATCACCGGCGAGAAGCGCGAGATGGCACCGGCGCGCAGATAGTCGCCGTAGGAGAAACCGCCGGGGAGGACGACCGCGTCGACCTGGTGGAGGTTCTTGTCCTTGTGCCAGAGCGCCACCGGTTCGGCGCCCGCGAGGCGGATCGCGCGCTGGGTGTCCCGGTCGTCGAGGCTGCCGGGGAAAGTGACGACGCCAATACGAGCGGTCACTTCGCGGCCTCCGCGACTTCCTCCACCTTGACGGTGAAGTCCTCGATCACGGTGTTGGCGAGGAAGGATTCCGCGAGATCACGGATGCGGGCGAGGGCGGCCTCGTCGACCGGCCCGTCAACTTCCAGTTCGAATCGCTTTCCCTGACGGACGTCGGAGATGCCTTCGAATCCCAGTCGCGGCAGCGCGCGCTGGACCGCCTGGCCCTGGGGGTCGAGGATCTCCGGCTTGAGCATGACGTCGACTACGACGCGTGCCACTGGCACTCCCGATGTGTGGTGCTGAGCAGGTTCCTTCAGACTACCTGCACAAAATTTCTACGCGGGTAGAGTTGTAGGAACATACGTGACGGCCATCACGATCGCGCATCGAAGGGGTGCGCCCACGAAAATTTCCGGGAAAGATCCGGGATCCACACCCGGCAGCTATTGCGTCCGGACACGCGGAGAGATTTAGTCGGGCTTCACATTGCAAAGCCGGGCACTGTACAAATAAATTGGCATTAGCCGATACTTTGTCCAATAACAAGCGGACAGTCGGCATCTCGTGGACGTCCTGGCACGTCATCGCGGAGATGTCGCACGAAGGGACCGATATTCGTGGCGCAGAAGGTCGTGGTCACTCTCTTTGACGACATCGACGGCTCGGAAGCGGCGGAAACGATCGCCTTCGGACTCGACGGCAAGTCGTACGAGATCGATCTGAATGAAGTCAACGCCAGGGAACTGCGCAAGGCGCTCGCCCCCTACGTGGACGCCGGCCGCAAGCGGTCGAAGTCGGGCAAGGCCTTCCGGCAGACGGAGGTCGCCCCCGACCCGGCGGCGGTCCGGGCCTGGGCCCAGGCGAACAAGATGGACGTCCCCGCTCGCGGGCGCATCCCCAAGAAGGTCTACGAGGCGTTCACCGAGGCCCAGTGAGCCCTCGGCCGACGGCCGGTCACGCACCCCTCGGAGGAACCGACTTGCGCTGCACCCCTCCTGGTCAGCTAGAGTCTGGAGCACGCCGAGGGGCCAGGCCGAAAAGCCCGGCTCACGGAGTACATGCGGGTGTAGTTCAGTAGCAGAACATCCCCCTTCCAGGGGGAAGGCGCAGTGTGCAATTCCTGTCACCCGCTCTGCTTGCACGGCCTTGACCGACCACTCCGGTCGATCAGGTAGGCTGGTGCTCGCGCCGATCGGTGAGAGCCGGTCGGAGGCAATGCGGACGTAGCTCAGTTGGTAGAGCGCAACCTTGCCAAGGTTGAGGTCGCGAGTTCGAGCCTCGTCGTCCGCTCCACGAAAGCCCCGGTCTTCGGACCGGGGTTTTTTCGTTCCCACCCGCGCGCGATCGCCTGACATTTGTCATGCCGAGCGATGACACCGCGCACTGCTGCCCGGCCCCGCCCGCCGGGACGCTGAGGTCATGGACATCAACGAGCACGAGCACGTGATCGAGGTCATGGACCTCCGGCGTGTGTACGGGGGCGGGTTCGAGGCGGTGCGCGGCATCTCGTTCTCCGTGGCCCGCGGCGAGATCTTCGCGCTGCTGGGCACCAACGGTGCGGGCAAGACGTCGACCGTCGAACTGCTGGAGGGGCTCACGCCCGCGTCCGGCGGCCGGGTGCGGGTCCTCGGCCACGACCCCTTTCGCGAGCGGGCCGCCGTACGGCCGCGCACCGGCGTGATGCTCCAGGAGGGCGGTTTCCCCTCGGAGCTGACCGTCGGCGAGACCGCCCGGATGTGGACCGCCTGCACCAGCGGCGCCCGGCCCGAAGCGGAGGCACTCGCCCTGGTCGGGCTGGCCGGGAAGGCCGGGGTGCGGGTGAAGCAGCTCTCCGGGGGCGAGCGGCGGCGCCTGGATCTGGCGCTCGCGCTGCTCGGCGAGCCCGAGGTGCTGTTCCTGGACGAGCCGACCACCGGACTCGACGCCGAAGGCCGCCGGGACACCTGGGAGTTGGTGCGCGCACTGCGCGACGGCGGCACCACCGTGCTGCTGACCACGCACTACCTGGAAGAGGCGGACGGCCTCGCCGACCGGCTCGCGATCCTGCACGAGGGACGCATCGCCGCCTCCGGCACCCCCGCCGAGGTGACCGCGGACCGGCCGTCCCGCATCTCCTTCGAACTGCCCGACGGCTACTTCCCCGGCGACCTGCCGCCGCTCGCCGAACTCGGCGTGTGCGAGCACGAGGTGGTGGGGCGGACCATACGGCTGAGCACCCGGGAGCTCCAGCGGGCGGCCACCGGACTGCTGGTGTGGGCCGCGCGGGCCGGGGTCGAACTGCGCGGCCTCGACGTGCGGTCGGCCTCGCTGGAAGAGGCGTTCCTGAGCATCGCGCGGGAGCAGCAGCCCACGGCGGGAGCGGCGGCATGAGCACCCTCACCCGGCCCGCCGCACCGGCGTACGCCCGCACGGTCCGGCGCCTGGGCGCCCTCGCCCGCGCCGAACTCACCCTGCTCGGCCGCAACCGGAGCGCGGTGCTGACCGCGCTGCTCGTACCGCTGGCGCTGCCGTTCACCGTGCGGCCCGCGGTCGACCGGATCGACCTGCGTGCCGAGGGCCTGACCCTCGGCACGGTGACACTGACCGCCGCGATCGGCTACTCCCTCCTCTTCGCCGTCTACACCTCCCTGGTGAGCGCGTTCGTCGCGCGCCGCGAGGAACTGGTCCTCAAGCGGCTGCGCACCGGCGAGCTCGGCGACCTGGAGATCCTCGTCGGCACCTGCCTGCCCGCCGTGTGCATCGGGCTCGCCCAGGCGCTGGTGCTGTCCGCGGGCTGCGCGGTGCTGCTCGACGCCGGGGCGCCCCAGGCGCCGTACCTGACCGTTCTCGGGCTGCTGACCGGCCTCGTCCTGTGCGCCGCGCTCGCCGCGCTCACCTCGGCCTTCACCAGGACCACGGAGAGCGCCCAGGTCACCGCGCTGCCGCTGGTGTTCGTGTCGATGATCGGCTCGGGCATCGCCGTCCCCCTCCAGGTCCTGCCCGACCGGCTCGCGGCCGTGTGCGAACTTCTCCCGCTCTCGCCCGCGATCCGGCTGGTCGGCGCCGGCTGGACCGGCGGCATGGGTGCGTCCGAGGCGCTGGGTGCCACGGCGACCGCGCTGGCCTGGACGGTCGTGGCGGTGTTTGCTGTACGGCGGTGGTTCCGGTGGGAACCCCGGCGCTGACGGGGGGCACGAGGCGATGAGCGCTGCGCGCGGCTGGTGGCGGGGCAAGAGCACGCCGGCCAAGGTCGAGACGTACACCCGCTGGTCGTTCCACTTCTTCGCGGTGATCGAGGTGGCGGCGCTCGGACTGCCGGTCTTCGGGCAGGCGGGACCGGGCCTCGCGGGCTGGCTGATGGCCATGGTGACCGGGCACGCGGCCCTGTGCGCGATCACCGCCTCGCGGGCGCTCGACTGGACCCGCGGCCGGCGCGATCAGCCCGTGCGGCTGCGGTGGGCACTGGGCGCGGTCAGCTACGCGCTCGCCGTCGCCACGCTGGTGATCCAGGAGTACGGCCCTAAGGGCGACGGCGTCGACACGGCCACGGGCACGGTCTTCGGCGGCGTGATGATCTTCGGCGCGGGCACCACCGCGCTCGGAGTCCGTGCCAGGCGCCGGGTGTTCGCCCTGGTGGCGGGGTACGCGGCCGGGGCGGGCTCGGTCTCCCTCCTGCTGGGCGTCCCCGGGCCCGCCGCCCTGGGGGCCTCGATCGCGGTCCTGGCCGGCGGCGCGTTCCTCGCCTTCACCTCCATGTTCTCCGTGTGGCTGCTCGACGCCGTCTACGAACTCGACACGGCCCGTGAGACCCGCGCCCGGCTGGCCGTCGCCGAGGAGCGGCTGCGCTTCGGGCGCGATCTGCACGACGTCCTGGGCCGGAACCTGGCCGTGATCGCCCTCAAGAGCGAGCTGGCGGTGCAGCTCGCCCGGCGCGGGCGGCCGGAGGCGGTGGACCAGATGACCGAGGTGCAGCGCGTCGCACAGGAGTCGCAGCGCGAGGTACGGGACGTCGTACGCGGATACCGGGAGGCCGATCTCGGTATCGAACTCATGGGTGCGCAGGGCGTGTTGAAGGCCGCCGGGATCGACTGCGCGATGAGCGGCGAGCACCGGGCGGCCCTGCTCCCGGGCGAAGTGCAGTCCGCGCTCGGCTGGGTGGTGCGGGAGGCCACCACCAATGTGCTGCGGCACGGGGACGCCGCGCGGTGTGCCGTAAGTCTGCGGATGCTGGAGGGACGTGTGGTGCTGACGGTGGAGAACGACGGGGCGTCCGGCGCTCTCGGCGCGGGAGGCGGTTCCGGCAGAGGCGGGGATTCCGGCGCGGGCGGGGGTTCCGGCGCGGGCGGGGGTTCCGGCGCGGGCGGGGGTTCCGGCGCGGGCGGGGGTTCCGGCGCGGGCGGGGCATCCGGCAGCGCGGGCCAGCGCGAGCGCCAGGCCGAGGTGGACGGC